>NZ_JRJY01000155.1:0-3259 GCF_000801015.1 Aeromonas sp. ZOR0001
CTGTAATGGAGTGGGCAGTTACACAGAATTATTTACAGGCTCATTAAATCATTTAGTCCATTTTATTTATATTGAACACCGTTTTGCGTATGCTTCTCTAATCAATTCTTCTATGATAGCATTTTTATTTTTGTTTTCTACTTGGCTTAGTTCGTCAAGAATATCGCCTATATCTTGGCTCATGTTTATACTGTATTGTTTCTTATCTTTGTTTTTATCTCGGTATTTTCTCTGGCTCCATGATTTCTTCATTGTGAGTGTAATAAGTTTTGAACTGTCCTCATTGAATGTGCGCGTCACATCAAAAAAAGAAATGATATCATCTCTAACTCCCATTGAGCCAGGAAGTACTAGTGGGATATATCTTAGTTTGTTATTAAGCAAGTAGTCAAATGTCCAAGATATTTTTTGATTTTCATCCTTGTTTAGCCAGCGAGTTATTTCTTGGTTTTTTAGGGAGTATGAAGCTGTCTCTTTTATATTATCTAGTATTTGTAATTTAATGGCCTTACTAACTCTCAATCTATTTATACAGCAAACGATTAAAAATGTGCTTATTTTTACATTGGTAATATCATTCATTCTCACAATTTTCTTGCTGTTGTTTGGCTGCATTGTTTGTAAAAATTCACATTTAAGGTCGAAATCGAACATTTTATTAGAGATGTGATCTAATGTTAAGTGACTCAATGTTCGCCATATATAAAAAATCAATCTGGTATTTTTTTCATCTATCCAATGTAGGTCATCCTTGGAAATACATGCTTGGGTATATTCGTTATGAAGTACTTTGATAAATCGGTCGAGGTTAAGTGTTGAATTGTCTCTAACATCATTATCAGACATGAATCTTTGAGCGTTAGGATCTAAGCTGGCTCTTGATAGTTCGTTTTCAATATTTTCAGCTGCAGGAATTACACACACTGAATACGAATTTATTTCACATGTTCTATACCAAAGATAATCAACAAAGTATTTGTCGAGTAACAGTGTTCTGACAACTTTTCCATCCGTCCAGAGCGCCATATTTTTTCACCCTAATAACTTAAAACTACATTGTAGTTTTTATTGTGTTTTTCGTGAGTGTGTTTTGTGGGGTTTTGTGATGTATTTCACGTGTTTTTTATGTTTGGCCTGGTGCAGGAATGGCCAACCAATGTTTGGGGTGTCTGGCTTAGAGTGCACTATGCATCTGGTGGTTTAGATCCTGAGCTTGTTTAGTGTGCTATGAATTACTGTGTGTGTCAGTAAAGTTCTTTCTTCATGGGTTTATCGCAAAGTTCAGTGGAGACTGAGATTTATTTATTCGGTTGTGGGTGGCTATCAATTAATTGTGCGGATTAATGAGATTGAGATTAGATTGTGGTTTATTTCGGATAGTAATTTTTAACATGTGGTCCTTCGTTATGAAGAAATAGCGGAGAGATAACATGAAGTTGATTAAGCTGAAAGAAGTCATCGAAATGACTACCTTATCCAAAGCGACAATTTATCGCTTGATGAGCAAGAGGGCATTTCCTGGTGCCGTTCCTTTAGGGCCTCGTGCGGTCGCTTGGAAGCTGAGTGAAGTAATAGAATGGATTGATTCGAAGGTATCCGCTAGATAGGAGGTATCGAGCTAAGTTCAGAGGAACTTATTTGTCTTAATGTTCGGAATTATCGAGCGCTTATCGAAAATAACCAAGCTTTTCTCGGCGATTTAGAATGTTGCTCAGTTCGGTAATAGTATTACATATACACGCGAAGTGTATAACACGGTAGAGGGGGTAGGAGATATATCGAGGGTGAGAGTGATACACCATCAAGAGTGTATCGCAGAGTATGTGAACGAGAATATGTGATATATACACTTCGTGTATACCAATCAGATGCACATCAGGCTTGTACATCAGATATAAGCCATTAGCTGTATAGATCTGCATAGCAAAGTATATGTAATGCACAGAGTGCTAAATGCAGATTGGTATATCAACCTAGTGGTTTGATAAGAGAGAACAGTATCAGTTGTCCGTAAAGTTTTACGTAGCAATCCTCATTAATGATGATAAGTGAAGTCACCTGAGTATCTAACCAACGGGTATAGGTATTCCATGCGAGCTATAGGAACTTATATGAAATCAAAAGTCGGGTATCATTTAATAGCCGACGAGCTAGAAAACTTACGAGGTGTGGCTGAGGCCAAGTATGGTTCAATATCCTTTGAGCAGTTGAAAACATCCGTGGAGGTAATCGCTAACTTCTTGAATAAACACCCACGAGTGTTTGCAGTGCGCGTTGACCTACGCTTCCCCCTGATATCCATCATGGATGATCCGGATATGCCGACAAGCTTCCCACCGGAGGTAGAGGAGGAAAAGGTTATTAAGCGCTTTATAGCTTCACTAAAAAGCCAAATACAGGCGGCACGTCACCGTAAGGGTAAGGCTGGTAAACCATTCTTCTTGGGATTTATCTGGGTGAAGGAGCAAGTAACAAGCCAGTATCCTCATTATCACGTGGTGCTACTATTTAACCGAGATGATTACGGTCATCTTGGGGACTACTCTAATCTCGATGGAGATAACATGGCTACGCGTATCCGTAAAGCTTGGTGTAGTGCATTGAGGCTCGCATACCCTGATTATGCGTCTTTGGTGCATTTCCCTGATGATGCAGAGTATCGATTTGATCGCCGAGATGCTGACCTACACAATGAGAAATTTTATAAATTCTTGGAGAGGACTGCGTATTTATTTAAATTACGTTCGAAAGTACGAGGTGAGCGTAATTTCGGGCGTAGTCAACTGATAAGGTAATGTTTACACTTAATTCATGGGCTCTAAATAACAGATCCTAATAGTGCTACACCTTCGCTGTGCCATAGCCATTCCCGGCGAAAGGAGACACGGTATCCATGAAGTGTTTCACTCGGGCCAGCAGGCTGGCCATTCCTCTGCATTGATGATTGCGCGTGATGGTTTCATGTAACTTGTGCCACAGCCGTTCTATGTGATTAACCCAAGGGCTGTAAACTGGCTGGAACACCAAGCAGAACTTGGGGTTCTTCTTCAACCATCGCTCGGTCTGCTTGCTTTTGTGGGTGATGCATCCGATCGGTTGAGTTGATATGATGAACTCTTTTGAGACCGACAGCTTCATGGCATCCATCCCCGTTCACTGTCCTCGTTGCAACTCTGACCACGTATATCGCCATGGTAAGACCCCTGCTGGCCATGTTCGCTATCGTTGCCCCGTCTGTCCGCACGTGTTTCAGCTCACC
>NZ_JRJY01000153.1:0-4782 GCF_000801015.1 Aeromonas sp. ZOR0001
ATAATGTGGCCGCGGTATTATGTTGAGGGTTTTCCCCCTGCGATAATCCCGAAGGGGCAGGGGGACGCGACTAGGCAGGGACGTGGGACGCGAAGCGGCATCGTCCCAACGCCGGAGCGCCCGTAACATAATCCGCATTTATGCGCAGTGACAAACAGATCAAGCGACCTGAATCGGTAGGCTTGGGAAGGGATTATCTACTGCGTTCCCCCGGCCATGTGTTCCAATACTTTGTCCGCTAACGTCATGCTCTGGATCACTTTCTTTAGGGTATCTCTGGACTCTCCGCTCAACGTCTTCACAGCCTGCACAATATGCATTTCCTCTAGGCTTGCGTACTCCTTTACCTCACCAAACGCCAGCCAAGACAATTCTGTCCCCGTCACTTCTGCAATTTTTATTACATCAGCGAACTTAGGCTCAGTTTTTGCTGTTGCCATTCGCACTAATGTCCTAGTGCTTATGCCGGTTCTGTCAGCCATATCCTCGTAAGTCCCATACGCCAGTATGGTGTTCTTGATACGTTCTGCTCTTGCTACGTCTGCCATTTCATAATACCCAGCCAGTTTCATTACTTATCCTCCAGTCTAACACTGCCTTTTTGACTCGCTCGATTTGAGTGCCATTAATGTCACTGCATCAACGCCTTTTAAGGTTGACCCCATCTTACCCATAATGTACATTTGTGGCCATTAACAACGACACATTTGTCTATTGACAGGCCTTTTGTGATTGACCTTCTAAAGCTCGATTTGCCCTTTAAACGCGACTGGTTGTTGGTCTCTCCGACCGCTGACCATCGCGCCGGGGCCTATATCGATCTTGAATTGATCGCTAAGAACTCCGGCCTGAAGCTATCTGCGGCCAAGGTCGAATACGAGATTGATGGCGATCTCACCGTTTCTGGCCTGTCCCATCCCTATGAGTCTCTCCCCAGTCATTTCGGTAGCCTGGCTATGAAGATCCACCAGGGAGGCAACAACCGCCTGCCAGGGGTAGAGCTCAAAGCCTCGCCGGCAAAACTGCTTCAGGGGCACAACGTGTTTGGGCCGACCAGCCTTGAGCTCTGCTCGAGTGAGCTGTTGAGTACGCTGGCAATGGCTTGCCCTGAACTCATTGAAATGCTTGATATTCCTAACGCGACGCTCGAGTGGATGGACGTCACTTACTCCGCCAAAGTGGACAAGGAAGAACAGCGCAAACAGGTCATCTCAGCCCTCAAGAACGTCCGCTCCGGCCAAACCAAACCGAGCCGGAGGAATCGTGATTACGAAACCACCGCAGAGTGGAACACCGGCAGCCGCCATCGCTCCCTGAAGGCCTACTTGAAGGGCCCAGAGTTCCAGCGTCAGCTGGCCGAGAACGTTAAAAAACTCCAGAAACAGCCCAAAAATGAGTCGCTCCGCCGCGGTGTCGGCGTCATGCAAAACCCGGCATTGCAGCACTACGCGAGCCAATGCGTCCGTTTCGAAGCCCGCCTCAAGCAGCGGGCCCTGACCAAACATGGCGTCCCGTTCAAGTTGTTTGACGCCATCCAGTACCAGAAAGACTACGAGAAAGACGGCCGCTGTCTGATTGCCGATCTGTGGAAAGCCGCATTTAGAGAACTGTTTGATGCCCTGGGAGAACAGCCCATGAAGGTCTATACCGACGACGATATCCGTGACGCCCTGTACGCCTCTTACCAACGCCTGACCCCGAAGGGCAACATCAGCTATGCCAAGGCCCAGCGGGTACATGGTTTCTATCGCCGGTTGATCAACGAAGGCTATGACACCGTCTACCGCAGCATGAGCCGCGAGACCTTCCGCCGTCATCTCACCGACTTGATGGCCGTTGGCCTGACCAAGGCTCAGCTCCAGAACCTCTCCGGCGATGCCTCCAACGTGGTGCCGCTGATCCAGGTCATCAACATCGACTTTGGCCAGCAGCGCCCCGAGTGGTATGTCGAGCCCATCAGCACCATGGATCGCATGGCGACGGCGGCCCAGCCGACTGAGGTGGTCACCCTCGAGCGCGACGAACTTGGCGCCCCCAAGGTCACTCGGACGTTCATCGACCCGCTTCCCCCAGTACCCGGGGCCATGCCGCCCCGCTCATATCCACCATCACCTGGGCACCGGCTCAGGGCTGTCAGTTAAGGAGTGTCATTCATGATTGATTTGCTTACTGCTCAAGGCGTTATTATCCGTGGCCGTATGCTCGGCTCTCGTCAGCAAAATACACAGGGGCGGAACGGCCCTATTACCCGTCACGAGATCGGCATTGCCATCAGCCGATCCAACGGGTTCGGCGGCTTCCAGGAAGAGCAGATTGTGGTTCGAGTACCCAGCGCCCTGGCCCAAGCAGGCATCCCGCTGCAGGCCAATAGCATGATCGACAAAGTTGTCGAGATCCCTGTTTGGCTTGAAGCGTGGTCTGGTCAGCGTGGTGCCAACGTGACCTACCACATGAGCAATGATGCGGCTCTTCGCGAAGTCACCTCACTTTCGCATGAGAAAAACAAGGTGTGATCGATGGCGCTCAAATTTCTCAAAAGACATATCCATTGTGAGGAGGGGACAACCCCTGTTCTAGAGGCTCTTTCAAGCGATAAACGACATTACTTCACCAGTTCGATACCTGGGATCATATTTCACTACGTTGATGATGACTTGGTATATGTCGGCAATACAGTTTTCAACACTGAGCAAGAATTGAAAAAGGTAATGAAGACTCTTTATAGCTCATGGGAATAACACCATAGGCAAAAATGGCTTATTGCATCGCTGTTAATGAACAGGGGTTTCTGTATCAGACAGATATCCCTGTAAAAGAATGTTCCTCTATGATTATCCAAACCGTAGAGGAATATAAACAATCCACCGTTGATATAGCACCGTCAGATATCGCCATTATGTTTTCATGGGCGTTTGGCGCAGTTGTTGTTCTCGGTTGGTTTCCTGGCTTCGCTATCGGTGTAGCGAAAAAAGTAATTAATCTCTTGTGAGGTACTTATGTCTATTATCAAAAAAGCTATTCCTGTAATCATCGTTGCAGCTTCTGCACCGGCTTTTGCTGCCGGAGAAACATCGGCTCTTGACCAGATGTTTGCTGCTGTCAATTTGGGAACGGTTGTAACCTTCGTTGCAAGTGCCGGTGTCACTATTGTTGGCATCGCGCTGGCAACCAAGGGGATCTCGTTGGCCAAACGCTTGGTCAGCAAAGCCTAATGACCGCTTCCTTTGCCTATATCGTCTTCATGTCGTCAATTATTACGATAGGGGGACTATCAGGAATGGCGTTTGTTATGGGAATGAAGGGGGCATAAGCCCCCTTTTCTAACGGAAAGTTTCTCATGCGAAACTTTTAGCCACGCAAGCCAACTGTAATATGTTGTAGCGTTTTACAACATACAACATATTACAGCGCCATTTTCTCATGCGAAAAATTTAGCCGCTAAATTTCTTGGAGCACCATATGTGGCGCAGACTCCTTGTTTACTCATTGTGCTTTCTCACCGCCTGGCTGCCTGTCAACCAAGCACGCGCGTTCTTACCGGCATTTGCCCCCGTGGTGATGGCTATGGCCGAACAAGCCGCAATCTGGACAGGCAGAACCCTAGCTACTCGTCTGGCCGTCCAGTACGCAGCAGGTGCAACCGCTGTGACAGCTGTTGCATTAACAACGCCGCCGCTACTCAAACGGTTTGCCGCTGAAGACATTAAGATCGAACCATTTGGCATGCTGGCTTATCAGATGGCGCAATATGGAATTACTTTGATTGGTGACTCAATAGGTCAAAATTCAAAATGTGACAAGCCTGAAAACTCTAGCCTGCAAGGTTGTTGGAATGGATTCAGGGATCGGCAGGGAAATGAGGTTAAATTTAACTTCTCTCCCTACGCTGATGAAATAAGGGTTTCAACTTGTCGCCTGCCTGATGGAACTGAGTATATTCATGGCGAAAAGAAAAACACCACCCTTTCTATTTGTGTTGGCAGAATAGGGGATGATGTAACTCGTGACCTTTTCCCCAAAATGCAAGACTCGCATCTTAAAGCACTTAACTCTGCTTGTGGATATTATCATGAAGAAAAAGGCCCTCAGGGACAGATCATCACCTCTTACAACACTTGTAGCATTGCGTTTTACACCACCTTCTTTGGTATGCAAGGTGGTGATTACCTCATTTCATTAGAGGGCGATCTTACTGTTCAGGAATTCAAGAACTACAATCTCATTCGTGAATCAAAAATGACTGCCGTAGATACTTATTCATATCGGGCCACCTTATTCCCAACCGCCCCAACAACTCCCGATGAAGCTATCGAAGAGGCCGTTTCTGGTGTTCTTGATGCAGCATCTGTTGATGGCACTATCCCAGATCATTACTTACAGGATATGTCGAAGCCAGGACGAATGCCCAAACCCCACTTGATTGATAATTCTGTCATCATTCCAGTGAAGCCAGATAACCGCCCAGACTTCGATATTATTGGGACACCTCCCGTTGAATTACCATCGGGTAAGCCACTGCCTCCCGTCACTGACCCAATATATGGTGATGCCATTAATTCCGTTATCACCGGCAAACCAACTACAGACCCAGATACTGGCGCAATTGCAGGCGGTGTAATTCGCCCTGTTATCACCGGCCCGAAACCAACCGTTCCAGGTGAAGGTGGCAATACTGGATCAGGCTCTGGGACAGGTACGGGGTCAGGAACTGGTTCTGGGACTGGCACGGGCTCCGGTTCTGGCACTGGCACTGGCACTGGCACTGGCACTGGCACTGGCACT
>NZ_JRJY01000129.1:0-2434 GCF_000801015.1 Aeromonas sp. ZOR0001
TACCACCTAAAATGGTGTCCGGGATGATTAGACCACTACAGAGTAAAAAGACCAAGGTGCTGCTCACCTTGGCCAGTCTTACTATTTTACTCTGGTGAGTGAACCACTATCAGAGTGGGCGAAAGGCTTGCCATAGACCTGCAAGCTAGTGGTTTGGTTGTACTTGAGTTTGTCTTTTTCTGAGAAGTCGAGCGTTAATGTAAAGTCTGTCGTCGTGTCATTGGCTGTCATATAGGTGCTTTCAGCAATGCCACGCTTCCCTGTTTTGAAGTCAATCTTGTTGCCAGCTTTGCCTTCGGTCACAACACAAACTGCACGAGGAATGCAGTATGAGTTATAGACAACTTGATTTTTCTTGTCATAGATAAGGTAGCCACGTTGGTCGTGGAATTTTCCATTATCCCTTTTTCTGAATACCTCCTGCTTGTAGTACATCGCTACAAGGTACTGCTCACTGGCATTCTTCGCATCTGCAGCAGGTTCGAAGGTAATCGTTTCATAAAATGGCTCTACAGCTGGGCCACCTTTGCCTACTTTGCTCCCTTCCTGCCCTGGCGCAACATCTACACCACCTGTATCAGTGCTTTTCCATGTTCCTGCCAACTGGGCGAGGGGGCCAAAATCCAGGCCGTTTATCATTGTGTCTGAGTCTGCGTAAGCCAGAGTTGAACTGGCCAATAAAATAGCTGGAATTACTAACTTACTCATATATAACTCCCATCAGAGGTTACCGTTATTATTGTTTTCAGCGCCCTGAATTTAAAAATGTGAGGGAGCAGGGTCAATATGATATTGGTAGCTATGTCTGGTTTTGTGAGTCGAGGTTTGTTTTTTGCTATGAATAAAAACCAGCTCTGATCTGAATCAGTTTTCATTTCCAGATTTAAAAAACACTAATGTGAATCTAGATCAAATTTTTATTTTTGACTACTGGATATTCGAAGTCTAAATTAATAATTGTTTTGGGGACGTACATTCGGATACAAACCGTCACCAACTACACACGGAATTTTGCGGAGCCCAGTCGTAGGATGAAGTCATGGAGAACGGCTCCATCACCCAATAAGGATTGAGACCATGAAAAAGATCATCCCCCTGGCAGTAGCAGCAGTTTTCGCCCTGACCTCTGGTTTCACCATGGCGGCTACCCCGGCCAAGGCTGTGTCACCGCGAGCGGTCCAAACCAAGGTAGTCAAAAAGCAGCATCATCAAACCAAGCATCATGCCAAGGCTCCGGCAGTTAAAGTTGCGCCGGCAACCAAATAAGTTTGATGGTAGTGAAGTAAGCGGAGAGTAAGCAAAGGTAGGCTGATGCCTCCCTTATATTATCTTCATTGAAAACTCACTGATACAATTAGATGTTTTCAATTTAAGTGAGGATTACTTTGTTACGAGCATCGCGAGCTTGTTTCAGATAAAACTCTATGTCGTTAATGAGCTCCATCAAGGAATCCACCGTGACAGCCTGATTGTTCAGATCCCGAAGCGTTGTCTCAAAACTAAATAATTCTGTGGACAACTTAGTGGTTTCCGTCGCAAGCGCGGCCATGGACGTTCCCGCCATTCCAATAGTGTCTGGCTGTGCCAGAGCCGTGTTCACTGTCCGCAGACTTTCTTGAAAGGCCTCTACCACACAGGTCTGCTTCGTTATCGCCTTAAAGACTTCATCGCGAATTTGGGTGAGTTGATTAAACTTAATGGTTTTGTCAATAACTGCCAATATTTTGTTAATTTGCTTTACTGATAGCTCGATTGACTTCTTCGCAGCTCCAACCTCCGGAACTGCGACATCCTCCGGAGCAGCGGCATCCTTCGGGTCAGTATCAAGAAGGTTCGACAGCTCCATTTCATCTGGCAAGAGTCCAACAAGGTTTTCAGTAGGCCCACCTCGAGCTTCATCAACAGCTGCAGCTAATGTAGCGTAGCGATCTTTGAGAGTTTTGAGACGAGAGGACTCACGATCAACATCCTGTTTTAGGCGTTCATGGTTTGCTGTCTCGGTGGCTGTGGCATCTTTAAGTCGCACCGAGGTTTCTTTTCCAAATGTTGATAGGCGCGTGGCAGGCTCAGAAAGCTCAGTCGCAGCATTTTTAAAGTCCGCGAGAGTGGATGATACTACGTTACTCAAATTGCCTTGCAACTGTGTCCGTGCGGCGTTGGCCTGGTCAGTAGATATTTTGCCCGTGTGTTGGGCTTCGTCAATTTCTCCAATTTTTTGTTGAAGTTGTTGAACTGACTTCATGTTGTTTAACGAGGTGGGCAGTAAGGCAAGAGCATTGCTGATCTCTTTGTTAATATCGTCTACCACAGTAGCAGCAAGATTAATGCGATCAGCAAAGTAGGAATATACTCCATCACTTGTCGCAGGAACGCATCGCTTTATAGTTGTGACGGCGTTGTTTCCCAAATCGATACAGCTTGAATGGAACTAACT
>NZ_JRJY01000133.1:0-305 GCF_000801015.1 Aeromonas sp. ZOR0001
CCGGCAGGGTGCCGGAGGAAAGAACAACCCCCTGATAGCTCCCCCCTGAAGGGGGGCAAAAGATTGGGTGATCGGGGGGCGCTGTGGCGTTTCCCTCCCCCAGAACCTGAGACCCTCAAAAGCCGGTTTTGCAGGGAAGGGGGGGATCTCGCCACGGGTTCATATGGGCGTGTTCCGCCGCCCACCGTCCGGTGGATCTATCCACTGCAGGGGGCGGCTTGTAGGGGCTGCGCCCCTGAGAAGCGGACATCAATAAGCCGTTTTGATACATCAAAACCTTGCTTTTGATGTGGTAGGGGGGAGCA
>NZ_JRJY01000069.1:0-357 GCF_000801015.1 Aeromonas sp. ZOR0001
TTGATAGCAGGCAGCAGGTATTTCGAGATGATGTCGGCTTCGGTGAGGGTTGCTTTGTTGATCTCGGCCATGAGCACTCTTCCGGTCGGGGGACAATATTGCTCAAGATTCTCTCATAAATTCAGCCGGGTTTTATTGATTTCAGACTCATAAAGCAACATGGGTGCAGCTCTTGATGGCATGCCTTCGGGTCAAGGAAACGTCTGGTAATGGCGTAACTAGGTCGTAGTGAATGATTGTTGAAGGGCATCGCTTGAGTTAGTCCCATAGCAAGTCAGCCGGTTTGGCTCTCGCTGAATGCAGAGGCCAAGATTCGGTAATCCCCCCGAAAAACTGAGGTGCTCATAAGTAGAATTT
>NZ_JRJY01000052.1:0-41294 GCF_000801015.1 Aeromonas sp. ZOR0001
GTGGTGGGTTACACCACCAACACCGGCGCGAGCTCGACACTGACACTAACCATGAAGCCGGTGGTCGACGGTGTGACGCTCAAGGTTGAGCTGGTGAGTGGCGGGTTTGTGCCGGGGGCGGCGAAGGTAGAGCAGATCCTGTCCGACCTGGCTGGCAAGACGCAGTCTAAATTGCCGACCCCTGGCGATGATTATCTGGTTTCCAAGGATGGCAGCTGGGTCTTGGGCGGTGACGGCAAAGACACCATCAAGTACGGTAGTGGCGACCACTTCTCGGCAGATGGCGGTTCTGGCAATGACATTCTGATCGGCGGTGGCAGTGTCACTGACCATCTGATCGGTGGTGACGGGGACGACATCCTGATCGGCGGCAAGAACGCTACGTCGTCGGTGACTCTGGATGGCGGTGCGGGCAACGACACGCTGATAGCCCAAAGCCTGAAAGCCTCCACCTCTTATTATGGTGGCGATGGTCTGGATGTGGCCTATATGCCGGGTTCGATGAAGGATCTCAAGCTGATTAAGCCTAGTGGCTCACAGAGCTTTGATTACAGTCTCGTGTATAAAGACCCGATTAGCGGTGCTTTGACTTACCATGATTTTTACAGCGTTGAGACCCTTTACCTGCAAGATGGCAAGTATGAGTTCAAGGATGGCAACCTGACCAAGGTGGCTGATCTGGCGACGCTGAAGGTGGATGTCGATCTGATCGATAACGACGGCAGCGAACATTTTACCGAGCTGACCATCAAAGGGTTACCTCAGGGGACGCTACTGTCAGGCGGCACACTGCAGGCCGACGGCAGCTGGAAGGTGCCAGCCAGCATGCTGGATAAAGACGGGAAATTGTCGCTGCAGGTGGAGTTGCCTGTCGGTAGCCAGAATATCAAGGTGACCGTGGTGGCTGGTTCGCAAGAGTATGACATGAATGGTCAGCCGATAGCCGGTGAAGTGAAATATACCGAAGCGGATACCGGCTTTATGGTCAAGCCCACTAACCCGAATGGGGACAATGGTACGTCAGACAAACCTGTCGAGGGTGGGCGTGGTGATGATGTATTGCTGGGAGATATAGGTGGTATCAAGACCTCGGTTGAACCGGGCAAAAACTACAATATCGCCCTGATTGTAGATACATCAGGCAGTATGAAATTTGGCCTGGATGGAAGGGAAAACCCGCCTGCAGGTCAGGACAGAATGACCTTGACGATTAACGCCCTGAAAGCGTTGGCCAATCAGCTGGCAGGCCATGATGGTGTCGTTAACGTGACGCTCATTGGCTTTAGTAACTCGGCGAGTTCACTGTTGACGATTAACGATCTGTCCAGAAGTAATGTGCAGTCGTTTATCGACAAGATCAGCTCGTTGAAGGCCAACGGGGCGACCAACTACGAGGATGCCTTTATCAAGGCTGCCGCGTGGTTCAACAGCCAGCCGGGCAGTGGCAGCGGGAAAACGTTCGAGAACCTGACCTACTTCCTGACTGACGGTAACCCGACGGTTTATAACGGGGATACTTCGGGCAGTGGTGGCGATACCGACAATATCGATATGCAGAAGGCCATCGATGCTTTTGCGAATCTGTCCGGCCAGAGCGAGGTCAAGGCGATCGGCATCGGCACTGGCGTGACCCAGGGGAACCTGGCGTATTTCGACAATACCAAGGTGGTCGGTTCAGGTAGTCAATATGAGAACGCTCAGTTGCTGAATGATTTTTCCGGTAATACGGGGCCGTGGAGCGCGAATAGCTGGAGCAGGACTGGCGATAGCTCGGGGAGTGTCACAATGGTCGGTAGTCGGCTGGAGTTGAAAGATAGTGCGAAAAATCAAGCGTCAGTATTTGTCAGCGAAAAAATGACATTGGTGGCTGGTAGCGGTCTGCGCTTCGACCTTGGCAAGGGTAGTGATGTCGGCTCCGAAGACAGTTTCTCGGTGCAGCTGCAACACTGGAACGGCACTGCCTGGGTGAATGTTGGTGCCGCGGTGACCTCAGCGGGGACAATCAACAGCGGTGCGCTGGCTGCGGGTGATTACCGTTATGTTTTTACCATAAACGAGTGGGGAAACTCAGGAACGGCTACCCTGACGATCGATAATTTGATTAAGGTGATGGACGGGCGCCCGCCGGTTGGCCAACCCGATATCATCACCACGGCAGATCAGCTTAAGGCTGTGCTGGTTGGCAGTTCGACCACCAACACGCCTGCTGAGGTGGGGAATGATGTTCTGCACGGTGGCGCGGGCAACGATATCCTGTTCGGGGATGCCATCAATACCGATCACCTGCCGTGGGGCACGGCTGGCAACCCGGCCAAGCCGGCAGATTGGGTTGATGGCAAGGGACTGGATGGGCTGACCCAGTTCCTGACCTTGAAAAACGGTTATGCACCCAGCTCCCTTGAGCTTTACGAGTACATCAAGGGGAATGCCAACTCATTGGATGTGGCGGGCGATACCCGAGGGGGGAACGACAAGCTGCAAGGTGGCCTTGGTGACGATATCCTGTTTGGCCAGGGTGGCAACGATGAGCTCTATGGGAATGATGGCAAAGATATCCTTTATGGCGGAACTGGCAGCGACAAGCTGGATGGTGGTGCCGGGAACGATATTCTGAGCGGCGGTTTGGGTAACGATATCCTGACTGGTGGGGAAGGGACCGATATCTTCGTGTGGAACAAAGGGGATGCCAGTGCCAACAATCCAGCCACTGATGTCATTACTGATTTTAACAAGACGGCCAATAATACCGTCGACTTGAATCAGAAGGATGTCATTGACCTGAGTGACCTGCTTGATTCTGATGGAAGCAAGAGCGAGGCATCTCTGAAAGGGCTGCTCTCCATCTTTGAAGAGAGCGGTAAGGTTCGTTTGGAAGTAAGAGACGACACTTCTCAACATAATTTGATGCAAACAATTGTATTGGAAGGGCACTCTTTTGCCTCACTGACAGGCAATACATATACGGATAAGAGCCAAGCCAGCCAGGTCATCGACTATATGTTGTTGAACAATATGCTGGAGATCGACAAGCCTCATGGCTAAAACGAGCAAACAGTAGAAAAGCAAAAGCGGCAGAGCAATCTGCCGCTTTTTTTATCTTTGCAGGGAAGCGAAATCAGTTGCCGAGGGTGGCGAACAGGCTCTGCTCCAGGGTACCGCGGGAGACACAGACCGGCTTGATGGACGGGGCCGGTACGCGCTCGCCTGAGGATTCAACGAAGAACAGTTCGGTGTTGCCCTTGACGTTGACGGTGGCCACGCTGCTGTTGCCGCTCTGGGTGATGATCAGGTTGATCTGCAGGTTCGGGTTGCCCAGTGCAACTTTGGAACCCATGGTGCCGCAGTCCAGCCACTCCAGCCCATCGGCTGACTGGTTGACGTTGGCAGTCATCAGGCCGGAGCCCCGCTGGCTGTTTTCGATGGTGAGGCCGTGATCGGTGAACCACTTCTCGGCGCGAGCCCACACCAGATCCACCGGGATCGCCATTTCCTGAGTGTTGTTGGTTGCCTTGGCAATTGGCGGGTTGTAGCGATACTCCTCACCGCCGTTATTGTCACCAGCACAACCAACCAGCAGCAGCGCCAATGCGCTCCCCATAATCTTTTTCATCTTGTTTCTCTCGTCCATATCACCAGGCCATTGGCCAACCGGCGCCTATTATCGCCGGAGCGACAATCTCTGTCAGCAACCATCCAGCGTTCGATGTTATGGGGAGGTGATCGGGGTGCTTTACAAAATTGGTTTGCTATCATAGATTTGCTCGAAATTCCTCCATAAGCACCCCTGTGACCAACATGCTCACCCCGGATCTGCTGCAGCAGATCATCGACCAATTGCCAATGAGTATCTTCTGTCGGGATAGTTATGGGCGTTACCTGTTCGCCAATCGTGAGTTCGCCCGTGAAGCCAAGCTGGAGTCGCCTGCCGAGGTTGTCGGCAAGACAGATGCAGATATGCCATGGGGCGATCTCTTTCGCAGTGAGGATGAGCAGCTGCTTGCTGGAGGCGTGCCGATGCTGTATCAGCAGCTCCATTGCAACCGGGGCGGGAATACCTGCTGGATGGAGGTGCACAAGGTGCCTCTTTACACTCCGCAGGGGGAAGCTTGCGCAGTGTTCGGGGTGGTTAACGAGATTGCCCAGCGCAAAAGTCTTGAACAGACGGTCAAAAAGCAGCAGTTGTTGCAGCGTTTTCTGCTCGATGCCATTCCTGACCTGATCCGTTTCGATGATCACAACGGGGTATTGCTGGAGTGCAATCAGGCATTCCTCGACTTTATCGGCCAGGGGGCGGATGAGGTGCTGGGGCAGCAGCTGCCGTTCCGGTTGGCGGCGCCGCAGGGGATGGGTCATGGCGAGTGTTGTCTGCTGGATGCCAGTGGGCAGGGGCGACACATGGAGATCACCCGGGTCGATGTCCCCGATGGTGACGGCCACTCCCTAGGGATCCTGACGCTGGGGCGTGACATCACCGGCCTGCGCACCACTCAGGCGCAGTTGCAGCAGGAGCAGCACTACGACAGTCTGACCGGGCTGCTCAAACTCTCCCGGTTCTTGCAGACCAGCCGCCATCTTGGGGGACGCAGTGCCACGCTGGTGCTGGTCGATCTGCACCATTTTCGTGAGATCAACGATCGCTTCGGCATCCGGATTGCCGACCGCCTGCTGAGCCAGGTGGCCAAGCGGTTGCAGCAGCTGGTACCGCCGCGTTCCCTGCTCTGTCGGGTCGCTGCCGATGACTTCAGCCTGCTGTTGCCCGACTTCAACGAGCCATTGCAGGGGTGGAGCCAGCATCTGCAGCAGCAGTTGATGGAGCACTATCAGGTGGAAGATCATCGCATCCAGATACCGGCGTTTCTGGGGCTGGCCCAGGGGCGGGCAAGCGATGCCGAGCGGTTGCTCAGTCATGCCGAGGCTGCGTTGGCGCAGGGCAAACGGCAGCAGCAGTACTGCACCCTGTTTGATCCCGAGCTGCATGCCCGGCTCAAGCGGCGTCAGCTGATCGCTGCCCAGTTGCCGCTCGCCATCAAGTCTGCCCAGCTGGTAGCCGTCTATCAGCCCATCATCTGTACCCGTACTCACAGACTGCACGGCGCCGAGCTGCTCTGTCGCTGGCCCCATCCCGAGCTTGGGATGATCTCCCCCGACGAATTCATTCCGTTGGCGGAAGAGATGGGGATCATCGGTCAACTGGGTCAGTTGATGCTGGAGCAGGGCTGTGCCCAGCTGGCGCAGTGGCAAACTGCGCAGCCGGATATGGTGCTCTCCATCAACCTTTCGCCGCTGCAGTTCCGTGATCCGGCGCTCTGTGAGCGGGTCTCAGCCTGCATCGTTCGCCATGGTCTCAAGGCCAGTCAACTGGAGCTGGAGATCACCGAAGGGGTACTAATGGAGAATGCCGACGAGATTGAGACCAACCTCGACAACCTGATCGCCGCCGGTTTTCAGTTGGCCATCGACGACTTTGGTACTGGTTACTGTTCACTGGCCTATCTGCCGCGTTTGCAGGTGGCGACCCTCAAGCTGGATCGCAGCTTCACTCAGGGGCTCGCCAGCAATAGCGCGACCACCGCTATCGTGCGTTCGGTCATCGGATTGGGCCATGAGCTCGGGATCCGGATCACCGCCGAAGGGGTAGAGACACCTGAGCAGCAGCTATGGCTGACCGAGGCGGGGTGTGATCGGCTACAGGGCTATCTGTTCAGTCGCCCCCTGCCGCCGGCGGAGTTTGCTGCCAGCTATCTGGCGTGAAAGCTCGTCAGAAACAACAAGGCCACCGCAAGGTGGCCTTGTTGTTTTACGATGGAGGCAGGATCAATCCTGGAAGTAGGTGCCCCAGCCATCGTAATCCACCCCGTATTTTTCGAGGATGGGCAGCATCTTGGCGATATCGGCGACGATCGCTTCGACATTCAGCTTGCACTCGATGGTGGCATCGAAGCAGAAGATGGTGGCGCCGTCATCCAGCTCCATCTCTTCGGCATCGGTCACTTCAAAACCGGCCTTGAACAGGTCAACCGCTGCTTTTTCCAGACGGTCGAAATCCTGGCAGGCGAAGTGGTGCTCGATGTCGTAATCCGCATCGGGATTGCTGCCATCGGCCAGCAGTTCGTTGACGATCTCGGTGGTCTCATCACGCCACTCTTGCATATTCAGACTCATGTTGCCTCCAGGCGGTATCATTGCGGCAAAGCATACTCGCAGAGTGGATTCGGCTCAATGCGGCGGACCCACTGAACCTCGAATTTCCATCATATTAGCGCAGACTGCAGGGTGTTCAGAGGACAGCGAGTATGGCAAACAGGGCTGAAATGGATAATAAATGGCCGCTTCGTTCGGTTGTTGAGCGAACGCGCTTTTTATCGTGCCATCATGGTTGACACTCTGCGCTGGAAAGGGTTTAATGCGCGCCGTTGCCCAGATAGCTCAGTCGGTAGAGCAGGGGATTGAAAATCCCCGTGTCGGCGGTTCGATTCCGTCTCTGGGCACCATAATTCCTCCTTAGTTCAGTCGGTAGAACGGCGGACTGTTAATCCGTATGTCACTGGTTCAAGTCCAGTAGGAGGAGCCAAATTCGAAAAGCCCGCTCAATCGAGCGGGCTTTTTCATTTCTAGTTGCTGTTGCATGCGGCCAAAAAGAGCGTCGCGCCACAGGTGGCACTGAACAGCAGCATTCCGGTTTGCAACATGCTGCCAGGGCATGGCTTCTTCTCTTTTTTTCTGGCCCTGATCCACTTCGGTTTCATCACATTCCCTTATCCATTTTGTCGGCCTGAATGGCTGCACTCCTGTGCAGGCGAGCCATCTTTGTTGAATGGCACCATGGCGTCAATCTCCCCCGCAAAACAATTAATTCAGCAGCGTTGAAGAGCGGCTTGTCGGGTGATGATGCGACCTTTAAGCCATTGTTAACATTTTGGAAAACCGGAGTGACCCTGTGGCTGGGCGAGGATATGATGGGGTCAATGATGTTCCCATCCTGACGGAGAGATCCCAGATGAGCAGCCCCTTGAGCTATGTACTGGACGGCATTCATTGCGAGCCGCACTTTTTTACCGTTCCCCTCGATCATGATGAGCCGGATGGCGACAGCATTACCCTGTTTGCCCGTACCCTCTGCCGTAAAGACAAGCTCGATGAGAAGTTGCCCTGGCTGCTTTTTCTGCAAGGGGGGCCGGGATTCGGGGCTCCGCGCCCGACGGCCAACAGTGGTTGGCTCAAACGGGCGTTGCAGGAGTTCCGAGTGCTGCTGCTGGATCAGCGTGGCACCGGGATGTCGAGCTCAATTCACGGGCAGATTCTGGCCAAAATGACACCGACCGAGCAGGCGGAGTATCTCAGCCATTTTCGCGCCGACAGCATAGTGCAAGATGCCGAGTTCATCCGGCAGGAGCTCAGCCCCAAGCATCGCTGGAGCTTGCTGGGTCAGAGCTTTGGCGGCTTTTGCTGCCTGACCTATCTCTCGCTCTTCCCCGATAGCCTGCGGGAGGTCTATATCACCGGCGGCATCGCGCCGATTGGCCGCAGCGCCGAGGAGGTTTACCGCGCCACCTATCAGCGGGTGGCTGACAAGAACCGAGCCTTCTTCGCCCGCTTCCCCCACGCTCAGGGGATTGCCAACCGGTTGGCCAACCATCTGCACCAGCACGATGTGCGGCTGCCCAACGGTCAGCGCCTGACGGTGGAGCAGTTCCAGCAGCAGGGGCTGGATCTCGGTGCTACGGGTGCTTTCGAGGAGCTTTATTACCTGCTGGAAGAGGCCTTTATCGGTGACAAGCTGAGCCCGGCCTTTCTCTATCAGGTGCAGAGCATGCAGCCATTCAATACCAACCCGCTGTTTGCCATTCTGCACGAGGCTATCTACGCCGAAGGGGAGGCGACTCGCTGGGCGGCGGATCGGGTCAGAGGGGAGTTTCCTGCGGTGAACTGGGCACCCGGCAAGGATTTCGCCTTCACCGGCGAGATGGTTTACCCCTGGATGTTCGAGCAGTACCGCGAGTTGCTGCCCCTGAAAGAGGCGGCTCATCTGCTGGCCAACAAGGCGGACTGGGGGGCGCTCTATGACCCGGCCCAGCTGGCCCGCAACCAGGTGCCGGTAGCCTGCGCCGTCTATGCCGAGGATATGTATGTGGAGTTTGACTACAGTCGCGAAACTCTGCGTGGTCTTGGCAACAGTCGCGCCTGGATCACCAATGAGTATGAGCACAACGGTTTGCGTGCCGATGGTGAAGCGATTCTTGATCGTCTGATCGCCCTGAATCGCGACCGTTAATTGCCGTTGTCGGCAACCATCGCGGGAGCTCGGATTCCCGCGATGGTTGTTATGGATGGTTGTTATGAAAGCGTGACACCCTGAACCTTGACCCGTATCCGCCAGACGATGAGTGGATAGCCGGCTGATTAATTTCCCCCTCTTTCACTGTCTCTGCCGATCCCTCACCATATACTTGCCAAACGACTCTGTATTGAGCCGCGGTCAAACCGATTGACCAACCCGTGCTCGTTACCATTAGAAAGTCGCTCCGATGCTCTGTATTCCGCGTATCTGATATGCCATCTCTGCATGCCCCGCTATCCGGGGGAGGGGATGGTCGTGCTTTTCAATCAAGATAAGGATGTATGATGAGAAAGTCTCTGTTGGCCTGCTCCCTGTTGCTGTGCCCTGTCGTGTTTGCTGCCACTCCCCATTGGGAATATAGCGGTGAGGCGGGGCCTGCCCACTGGGCCAAGCTGACCCCTGAGTTTGGCCAGTGTGCGGGCAGCAATCAGTCGCCGGTTGACCTGAGCGGATCGGTCGAGGCCAAACTGGCCCCGCTGGTACTCCACTATCAGGCGGGTGGCAACACAGTGGTCAACAACGGTCATACCGTGCAGGTCGGTTATGCCCCGGGCAGCACCTTGCAACTCGATGGCACCACGTTTGAACTAAAGCAGTTTCACTTCCACGCCCCGAGTGAGAACCTCATCGAGGGCAAATCCTATCCGCTGGAAGGGCATCTGGTGCATGTCAGTGACAAGGGAGAGATCGCCGTGGTGGCGGTGATGTTCGAGGCTGGCAAGGCCAATCCGGTGCTGGCGGCAGCTTGGAGTGTATTACCTGCCAAGGTGGGGGAGATCCAGGCCCTCAAGGCGCCGCTCTCTGCTGAGCAACTACTGCCCGAGAATCGTGACTACTATCGCTTCAGCGGTTCCCTTACTACGCCTCCCTGCTCGGAAGGAGTGCGCTGGCTGGTGATGAAGCAGCCGGTCGAGGTCAGTCAGGCCCAGATCGACGCATTCAAGGCGGTGATGCACCACCCCAACAACCGGCCGGTGCAGCCCCTCAATGGGCGCGTGGTACTGCAATAACACAGTGTTGCAATAGCGCTGCAGATAGCAAAAACAACAAGAGGGCCGTGAGGCCCTCTTTTACATAGCGAGGTATCGGCGAGCGATCAGAGGCTGGCGGCGATCCGGGCGCCGAGGGCCGCGTTGTTCAGTACCAGCTGGATGTTGGCGGCGAGTGAGTTGCCGCCGGTCAGCTCGCAGACGCGGGCCAGCAGGAAGGGGGTCGACGCCTTGCCCTTGATCCCCTGCTCATCGGCTTCACGCAGCGCTTGGGCAATGGCTGCGTCGATATCGGCTTTGGGCATGGCGTGTGCGCTCGGGATGGGGTTGGCCACCACGGCACCGCCCGCCAGTCCCAGCTCCCACTTGAGGCGAAGCGCCTCGGCGATGGCTGCTGGACTATCCAGTCGGTAGTCGACCTTGAAGCCGCTCTCGCGGGTGTAGAAGGCGGGCAGATCTTCGGTTTGATAGCCGATCACCGGCACGCCCTGGGTCTCCAGATACTCCAGGGTCAGCCCGATATCGAGGATCGACTTGGCGCCGGCACAGACTACGGCCACTGGCGTTTGTGCCAGCTCCTGAAGATCGGCCGAGATATCGAAGGTCTCCTGCGCCCCGCGATGTACCCCGCCGATCCCGCCGGTGGCAAAGACCCGGATCCCCGCCATGGCAGCGATGATCATGGTCGAGGCGACCGTGGTGGCCCCCATACCCTTGCGCGCCAGCACGAACGGAATGTCGCGGCGGCTGCACTTGGTCACATCGTGGCCAGCTCGGCCGAGCGCTTCCAGTGCACCCGCATCGAGACCCACCTTGAGGCGGCCGTCGAGGATGGCGATGGTGGCCGGAATGGCGCCGTTATCTCGCACCACCTGTTCAACCTGACGGGCCGTCTCCACGTTCTGTGGATAGGGCATGCCGTGGGAAATGATGGTGGATTCGAGGGCGACGACCGGTTTGCCGGCAGCCAGCGCGGCAGCCACTTCCGGTTGGATATCGAGGTAAGCGTTCAGCATGAGTACTCCTCCAGTATGCGGTCAACGGCGGTCTTGCTCAGACCGGAAAAAACGGTATCGGAACAATTGACGGTGAGTGCGGCGCAGCCCAGGGCAAAGCGGGTGGTTTGGGCAATGTCGAGCTGTTGCAGCCAGGCGTGGGCAAGGCCAGCCATAAATGCATCCCCGCCGCCGGTGACGTTGAGTACCGGACTGCCCAGTACCGGCAGGTGACCCTGCTGCTCGCCATCGCTGTAGAAGATCCCCAGTTCACCCAGACTGAGGAACAGTCGCTTGACCCCGGCGCGGTGGAACCAGGCGGCTACCATGGGCCAGGTTTCGGGCCCGGCGATGGTCATACCGCACAGCTGCTCGGCTTCACTGCGATTGGGTTTGAGGGTGTGGATCTTGCCGATCCAAGGGCGGATCTTCTCCACCTTGGCCACCGAAACGGTATCGACAAAGATGGCGTGCTCCCCCTGTCGCTCGAACAGCCAGTCGAGGGTGTGGATGGCCAGATTGGTATCGAGCACCCAAAGCCGGGCACCGCCGAGAAAGCCTGCGAGGGGGGTCAGGCGGGCAGGGGTGAGCTGCTCTATGATGGCCATGTCATTGATAGCGCAGCTCATTTCGCCGCTGCCATCATGCAGGCTGAGATAGCAGGAGGTGGCGTGACCATCGAGCACCAGAGTCTGGCGCACATCGACGCCGGCCCGCTGGCTCACTTCCAATAGATGGTGGCCATATTGGTCGTTGCCGACCGCTGTCAGCAGCCGGGTGTCGCTGCCGAGCCGCGCCAGATTCTCAGCGATATTGCGACCGACACCGCCTGCCGAGGTGCGCACCTTGCCCGGGTTGGAGTCGCCGAGCAGCAGGTTGTCGTGGCTGGTGCCGCAAATATCCATATTGGCACCGCCGATCACCACCACGTATGGGCCTTCTCGCAGTACATAACCTCTGCCTTGCACATACCCCTGCCGGATCAGGCTTGAGATGTGGCTGGCCAGCGCGGAGCGGCTGATGCCGAGGCGATCGGCCAGCTCCTGCTGGGCAATCATGGGATCCTGACGCAGCAGGGCGAGGATCTCTTGTTCACGCTCAGTCATAGACAAACATCCATTTACAAACGTTTGTCTATTATTGCTGGGAAACGTTTGCTGGCTATCGGCTTGTACAAGATTTGTCGGCTTGCGCACAAAAAATCGACATTCAAAGCTGGGTTGGTAAGCGGTTTAGCCGGGGAGGGGACTTTTAACGGGTCGATGGCCCTGCAACGGCTTATAATGGCCGCCGCAAGATGAGGAGAGATGATGGAAAAGAGTGCATTCTGTTGCGTGGGGCTGGTCAATCCCAAGTCTCCGGAAAATGTCGGCTCCGTGATGCGGGCTGCGGGCTGCTACGGGGTGGACGAGGTCTACTACACCGGCAACCGCTTCGAGTTGGCGCGCCGCTTTGCCACCGATACCAAGCAGATGGTGGAGAAGATCCCGCTGCTCGGGGTGGATGATCTGATGGCGTTTATCCCGCAGGGATGCGTGCCCGTGGTGGTCGATTTGATCGACGGCGCTACGCCGCTCCCCGACTATGTCCATCCGGAACGCGCTTTTTATATCTTCGGGCCGGAGGATGGCACGCTCGATCCCGCCCTCTATGGCGCGGTGAAAGATGTGGTCTATGTGCCGACCCAGGGCTGCATGAATCTGGCCGCCTCGGTCAATGTGATCCTCTATGACCGCTTGGCGAAGGGGTTCCGGCAACCCTGAGTTGTGGCGTGGCCACGGTCAGTCAAACCGTAATGGAAACGGTGTTGCTCATAGACTGGTTGCTGGCGGTGGCTGCTGTTGACGGGGCTGCGGCATCCTTCTCTTTCCCCTATGGTGGGATCAGTTTTCGCCGGCCTTGACCGCCTGCTCCTCGAGAAAGTCGCGGTAGTAGTCATAGAGGTGATAACGGCGATATATCTCGACCAGCGTGCCGCGACGGATCAGATTCACCATCTCCTGATCCCACAGCTGCAATAAGCGCTCGCCCTGCTCGGTATCGGTAAAAATGGGGTAAGTCGGGATCCAGCGCAAAATGGTGCGGTACATATTGGCCGGGGTCTCATCGGCTGCATGGAGCACGCCAGCGGTCAGGTAATAGCGATAGCGCCCCTTGCCAATCAGCTGCAGGGCCATCTCATGGCTGTCGATCTCGTGCCACCGCATGGTAACCGGAAGATATTTATCCAGCACCCATCCTCGCCGCCAGAGGACGGTCTCGCCTTCCAGACTGCGCTCTCCCCGCCATTGCGGCTGCCACTGCTTGAGCATGAAGACGGTCACATCATCGGCGGAGGCTGGCTGATGGGGCTGCCTGACCCCCTTGATCTCGTCCCGATAGACACTCATCGCCATATCCCCCTCTTGCCTGGCTACCATGGCGACGGCACGTTTGTAGGGCACGATATGGGGCACGATCTGATAGCCGTGGGGTTGGTAGATGGTTCGCACCAGATCGAGATAGATACCGTGGCCATCCGGTTGGCAGAAACCGGGCCAGCCATCGCAATAGACGTGAATATCGGCTGTGCGAGCGTGGGCGATCGCAAACAGAGAGCAAAGCAGCAAACAACCGATGCGCAGCATGGTCAGCATTATCCTCGCAGGGGTGAGGAGAGCATTTATCACCTGATTTATACCATGCATTGATCGCGGCGGGCGGAGAAAACATCTCGCATCTCCATTTTGCGACAGGGTCGAGGGTTATTTGCGGTCGGATCGTTATGATCGAGTAAAGATTCAATAGCACCCCAATCAGTAGAGGAGACTGCATTATGCCATCGATCAAGACTCTGCTCTGTCCAGTCGATTTTTCCCAAATGTCTCGCGCGGTACTCGACTATGCCGTTTTCATGGCACAGAGCCATCAGGCCCAGCTCAAGCTGATCCACGTGGTTGATCAACTGCACGGTTTTGACAGTTACAAGATCCTTCATATGACGGCCATCGAGATCACTCACGAGATGGAGCGTCAGGCCAGAACCCAGCTCAAAGAGCTGGTTGCCACCCTGCCGATCCCGGCCACCTTTGATATTCGCTTTGGCCGCGCCGCCGATGAAATTGTCATTCAGGCCAAGGAGGATGAGGTTGAGCTGATCGTGATGGGCAGCCACGGTCGCTCCGGTATCAGCCATCTGCTGGTAGGCAGTGTCGCCGAGTCTGTGGTGCGTCATGCACCCTGTCCAGTACTGGTGGTGCGCCAATAACGCGCCACGTTTAGTGTGAAAAGCGTAACAAACAAGGCCAGCGATTGCTGGCCTTGCGTTTTCTGGTGTTGTGCCCGCTAGCCGTGGGCGTAGATGACACTCCCCCCCTTGATGGTATCTATGATGGCCCTGGCCTGCTCTTTGGGCAGGGCGGGGCAACCCCAACTGCGGCCCAGCTTGTCATATTTGCGCAGATGGGTCGGGCTGGCATAGGCGGCGCCATGTACCACGATGGCACGCTTGCGGGCATTGCTGTTCTTGCCAGGGCTGAGCCCGTCCAGCCGCAGGGAGTAGCCATGTTTGCCCAGATAGGTTTCTGCGGTGCGATAGACGCCGAGGGAACTTTGGCGGGAGTTGAGCTGGTTGGAAAAGTGTTTTGCGGCCAGTTCACCTGAGTTGCGGCCATGGCTGACCCAGGTGTGATAGAGCAGCTTGTGGCGTTTCATATCGATGACAAACAGTCTGCGCTGGGTGGATGGCTTGCTGTAATCGATGATGGTGAGAATGGGTTTGCGTTTGTGGCGCACAGTTTGATAACTGTTGAGTGCCTGACGAAAGGTCTGTTTATCCAGCTTGCCTGCCAGACCCAGTTGACGATAGAGGCTCTGATCCCAGCTGGCATCTGCCGTGCTGCTCCAGATGAGCGATATCAACAGCAGTGGCAACAGCAGCCATCCGCGTTGCCAGTCTATGTTCCCGCGCGCTTGTCTCATCCGTGAATATCTCCTTGTCACTCCCTGTCAACGACGCGGATATTGCCATCAATCCGCTCGATAGTTATATGCAAGGTGCTGAAAAGGCGCAATAAAAAAACCGGCCGCAGAGCGGCCGGAAGTAATTCAAACAGTAGACATTGGTATCACAGGGTATAACTGACTTCCAATTACTTAGAAGTTGTACTGCAGGGCAACCGCGACTACGTCGTCGGTGTTCTTGCCCAGAGAGTTGGTGTGAGCATCCACGCCATTGTTGTCCAACAGATTGATCTTGTAGTCAACGTAGGCGTTGAAGTTGTCGGTGAAGTTGTACCAGGCACCGATAGATACGTACTCGGTGTAGGTGTCATCGATACCGTGAGCGGTATCTTTCACGTCAGTGCGCAGGTAGGCCAGAGAAGGCTTGAACTTGCCGATGGCGTACTGGGCAACAGCTTCGTAGCCATCCATTTTCTCTGCATAGCCGTTGAAGGTTTTGACATACAGGTGGTCTTCACCGTGGGAATAGGTTGCTGCCAAGTAAAGGTCACCCACTGCGTATTTGGCACCTACGCCGTATAGTTTAGCGTCGCGATCACCACCAAAAGCGGCATTGGCTGCCTGCTCATCTGTTTTACCTGCTTGGTTATAAGCAGTACCCAGACTCAGACCCATGTCGAAATCATAGTTGGCAGATACAGCAAAACCTTCTGCTGAGCCCTTCGGATTCCAAGTGCTGTGTGCACCAGAGAGGTTAGAGCGGTCAGCATTCTGCGGATCATTGTTACCGGTGAACTGGGCTCCCAGAGTCAGCCCCTGATAGGTGTAGATGTACTGGGCCAGACCGTTGGTACGGCCGGTACCGAATACTTCAGTATCTTTGCCCAGGCCGTCACCGCCCCACTCAGGCAGGACGTCGGTATAGTTGTTGACGGCCTTAGTGAACAGGCCATCCTGACGACCATAGCTGAATGCGCCGAAACGGTCGTGCTTGATGCCGGCATAGGCATAACGCAGCTCGTCGTTGTCAGAACCGGAAGTCGGCAGGTTGTACTCGGCAAAGCCGAACGCCTTCATCTCGGGAGCAATCTTGGTCTCGCCAGCAACGTGCAGACGGAAGTAGCTCTGGTCACCTTCGGAACCGTTGTCGTCAGTACCGTAGTAAGCACCTTGTGCACGGCCGCCGATTTCCAGCTTGGTATCGTTCTGGTTGTAAACGGTAGCAGCATGGGCGCCGCTCGCCAGCAGCAGGCTGGAAATGACAATAGTCAGTGCAGACTTCTTCATATGCGTTATTCCTCTGATGTAAACACTTCCGAACTTGTTGTCGGTTCTGTGAAATCGGAAATAGTCCGATAGCCACACGGTAGGCGTCCCAACCTTGACTGGGCCTGAATCCATCGTTGTTTAATTGAGGTGACGAGGTCGTTATCAATTCTGGGTGTGACGGTTTTTGACAAGATAAAAAGGGATTAAATTTAATGAATTATTTTCTAGTGACTTTTTTGACATCAAGGCTGTTCTGAGCAACAAGGTTGATGGCTCAAGTTGTGAGCCAGATCACGCAGGGGAGAATGGGGCGTGGCGGGAAAAACGGGGGGGGGAGCCTTGCAAGGCTCCCCCCAGTGATCAGATGGGCTTTTGCCACAGGGTCAGCAGCAGATCCTGTTCCAGTTCATTCGGGCCCTGTTGAGCGAAAGCGTGACGCTGCTCACCGGTTGCCCGCCAGCCAAGACGGCTGGTCTCCAGAATAAAGCTGCGCATGGCCTGATCCATGGTGAGGCTGAACTGACAGCGCTGTTGAGCCATCGGATTGAGACCGCCGAGGGTTGGCCAGCTGAGGGGGTGTTCCATGCTCACCGGGTTGAGGCTGACTCTCAGTTGCCACTGATGGCGCGGGCCAGGCTGCAGATAGAGCAGATAGCCACCGGGGGCCAGCCAGCTGACCAGCTGTTCGGTCTTGACCTTGAGATCGTTGACCAACAGCACCTGAGCAGAACCCGGTTGCAACGGCGCGCGAGCGGGATCGGCAATGACAAACTGGCCGTCCGGCTGCGCTTTTTTGGCGGCAAAGATGGTGTTCTTGGCGATATCAACCCCGGCAAACTGCCAGCCGGGCAGGCGCTCTGCCAGCGCGCGGCAGTAGTAGCCTTCACCACATCCCAGATGAACCAGCTCTTGCGGGGCCAGCGGAGCGAGCAGGGCGGCCATGGCCTCAACCAGCGGCAGTTGGTGGCCAGCTTCCAGGAAATGGTGTTTGGCGCGCATCAGGGCACGGCTGTCGCTGTCTTTGGGGTTTTTCTTGCCGGGGATGAGATCCAGATAACCTTCCGGTGCCGGATCGAAGTGATGCTTGTTGTCGCAATAGCGCCCCTGAGAGGCTTCATGAAGATGGAGCGGACTGCGGCAACGGGGACATTGAAGGTGCATAGTAACTCTCTGGGCGAATGCCGGAACAGTGAAGGGCGTTCGGGATTATAGGGGAGAGGATCAAAAAAGGCTGCCGTAGCAGCCTTTTTTATCCCAAGGCCTCAGTCAGGCCTGCGGACGGGTCATCAGCGAGTGCCAAATACCACAATGGTCTTGCCGTGAGCAGAGATGAGCTCCTGCTCTTCCAGCATCTTCAGGATGCGGCCCACGGTTTCACGAGAGCAGCCGACGATCTGGCCTATCTCCTGACGGGTGATCTTGATCTGCATGCCATCCGGGTGGGTCATGGCATCCGGCTGTTTGGCCAGGTTGAGCAGGGTCTGGGCGATCCGACCGGTCACATCCAGGAAGGCGAGGTTACCCACTTTCTGGCTGGTGTGTTGCAGGCGCTTGGCCATCTGGCCAGAGAGACGCATCAGAATGTCCGGGTTGACCTGGATCAGCTGGCGGAACTTCTTGTAGGAGATCTCTGCCACTTCGCAAGAGCCTTTCGCGCGAACCCAGGCGGAGCGCTCGGGATTCTCGTTCTCCTCGAACATCCCCATCTCGCCCAGGAAATCGCCCTGGTTCAGATAGGAGAGGATCATCTCTTTGCCCTCATCGTCCTTGATCAAGACGGCCACAGTGCCCTTGACGATGTAGTAGAGGGTCTCCGCTTTTTCACCCGCATGGATCAGGGTGCTCTTGGCGGGATACTTATGAATGTGGCAGTGCGACAAGAACCATTCCAGGGTGGGATCGCTTTGCGGTTTGCCAATGACCATGAGAATTCCTCTGTAGTGTCTTTTTATGGACTTGTGCGTCCGGGCAAGCTGCCAATCTTGCCATTCCTTGTATTGGTCGCAGTAGGATAAGAGCCTTTGCCTGTGCTGACAAGGCTTTGCGGGCTTTTGACAGAGCCCTTTGAGTAATGCCTGCTGCGCCGCTTCGGCCATTCTAGGGAAGATAGAGGTCGGAGATGTTGATTTTGATCTATTTCCATCCCAACTCCCCCTGTTCGGCAGAGATAAGCGACTGGGTTATGCTAGGGATCCATCATCATGATTAACAGGAGAGAGTGCGAGATGAAAGCCAAGGTCAGCTGGGTGGAAGGGATGAAGTTTGTGGGTGAGAGTGAATCCGGTCACAAGGTGATCCTGGATGGTGCCAACCCCGGTGAGGGCGCTAGCCCGATGGAGATGATCCTGCTGGCAGTCGGCGGCTGCAGCTCTATCGATGTGGTCTCTATCCTCGAGAAAGCGCGCCAGTCGGTGACTGCATGTCATGTCGATGTCAGTGGCGAGCGGGTCGATAGCGTGCCGCGGGTTTTCGAGAAGATTAATCTGCACTTCGTGGTGACAGGCAAGGGATTGGCAGAGAAGCAGGTAGCCAGAGCGGTGGATCTGTCGATGGAAAAATATTGTTCTGTTTCCCTGATGTTGGAAAAAGCGGTACAAATTACCCATAGTTATCAAATTGTTGAAGCTGGATAACTGACGATTGTTTCGTTGAACCACTGCCATAAGGCCATCACCTCAGGCCACGGCGCAAGGTCATTACATAAGGCCACCACATAAGGAAAGTGCAATGAAAAAATTGATCGCTCTGCTTCCCCTGCTGGGTCTGGCTGCTTGCAGCAGTCCACAGCCTACACAGTATCAATACAGCCAGTACCAGTGTGGCGAAGAGATGCTGGCCATTACCTATGATGCCCAGGCTGACATGGTGCAGTTCCCCTATGCCGGGGTTTACCACAAGCTGGGCCGCGTCGAGGCTGAGTCCGGCGCCAAATATTCAGACGGTGTGACCACCTTCTGGAATCAGGACAAGCAAGGGCTGCTCACCCAGAAAGGGGTGACCCTGCTGACCTGCACCCTCAAATAAGTGGCTGCACAGGTCTGAAGGTGTGCGGCTGTGTCCCCCAATCTGGCCAGGGTCAGATTGGGTCAAGACCTGAGAGCACAAAAAAACGGCTTGCCGGGAGGCAAGCTGTTTTTCTATCTATCCATTATCGCTAAACAAGCGTTAGTTGGTCGGGACGCTATGAAGCAGTTCGGCCGCGAGCTGTTGGCTGAGCGCCTGGCGCTGGCTGTCGGCAATGCTCACATCGCTGGTCAGCTGGATGATGCTGCTCCAGACCGCTTTCTGGGTTTTGCGATCGAGCAGTACGATAGCCAGCGAACCTTTGCGCTCGTTGGCCGAGGCATAGACCCCCGGCGTCATGCCGAGGCGTGCGAAAATCTCGCCGTCGCTGATATCCTTGCCGCCTGCGACGCCGATGGCGACCCACAGATCAGCCTCGTCGAGCGGTGCGCTTTGCCACCCCTTGCCATTGAGCTCCCGGCTCACCGCCTGCTGCATCGGCTCCAGCCACCCTTCCGCCAGCTCACCGGCGAATTGATACTGCTCGGCCAGGGCGTAGCGCGGGGTCGCGCCATAGATCCAGTTGCCAAGCGGGCGTACCAGCATGGTGCCGGACTCCAGCGTGGGGGCCGCCGGCCCGCTGCTGCAACCGCCCAGCAGGGCGAGCAGAGCCACAGAGAGATAAGCAAGCCGCATCGTGAACTCCTTTGAATCAGGTTATTTTGCCGGTTTCGAGCAATTGCTGGATGAGCGGGCGCAGGATCAGCTCCATCGCAAAACCCATCTTGCCGCCCGGCACTACTATGGTGTTCATCCGCGACATGAATGAGCCATCGATCATCGACAGCAGGTAGGGGAAGTCCACCTGCTTGATACCGCGAAACCGGATCACCAGCATACTCTCGTCAAGACTCGGGATCACCTTGGCGCTGAAGGGGTTGGAGGTATCCACCGTCGGCACCCGTTGGAAGTTGATATGGGTGCGCGAGAACTGCGGGGTGATGAAGTTGATGTAGTCATCCATGGAGCGAACGATGGAGTCGGTCACCGCCTCGCGAGAATGCCCTCGCTCCGAGGTATCGCGGATCAGCTTCTGGATCCACTCCAGGTTGACGATGGGTACTACACCTATCAGAAAATCCACGTGGCGCGCCACATTGTGATCCTCGGTAACCACGCCGCCGTGCAGCCCTTCATAAAACAGCAGATCGGTATTGCTGGGCAGATGCTGCCAGGGGGTGAAGGTGCCGGGCATCTGGTTGAAGGGCACCGCCTCGTCAAAGCTGTGCAGGTAGCGGCGATACTGGCCATTGCCATCCTGCCCATAGCCCTGAAAAAAGCTCTCCAGCAGCCCGAAGTCATTGGCCTCAGGGCCAAAATAGCTGATATGGCGCCCCTGTTCGCGCGCCTTGCGGATCGCTACATCCATTTCCGGTCGGGTGTAGCGGTGAAAACTGTCACCTTCCACCACAGCCGCGGTATATCCCAGTTGATGGAACATGGAGCGAAAGGCGTTGGTGGAGGTGGAGGTGCCGGCACCGGACGAACCGGTAACAGCAATAATGGGGTGCTTGGCCGACATGGGATTCTCTCTTCCTTGGGAATTCCGTTATAAGGTCCGGATTGCGGTTGGGTCAAGACTGCTCGATGAAGCGGTCTTTCATCACGATATTCACCGATTCGTGCAGCTCGCTATAGACGATGACAGCTTTGCCTTGCTGTAATTGTTCTCTCACTGCATCGACTTTGACGCCAAGCGGTACATCCTGTTCTCCATATTCTGTTCCCTCCTGCAACACAAAGTGTTCGATCAGGTTGGTCAGGGTGTCGCCGTCCAGTTCTTGCCAGGGAATGATCATTTAAAGGTCTCACAGCAAAAGAGGTGATCGTCAGGCTATTGTTGTGTTGAATCCCGCGAATGCAATCACTTTTTACCTTTTCACCGGAGTCTGAGAGATGTTGTCTGAAGCGCAGCGCAGCGCGCCGTTAACCCTGACTGAGCATCTGGACAGCGCACGTCGAGAGGCGATTGCCCGAGGCATGGTGTGGTTCTGGTTGTTGAACTGGCTCGTGGTATTGTTTCTTTCGATACGCTACGAGGTTTACAGTCAGGTCGGGCTCGCCAGTGATGACAGCTTGCCCTGGCGCTTTCAGAGTGAGCTGGCCCTGGTCATGGTGGTGCTATTGCTGCTACCTGTTGTCAGCCTGTTTTGTGACCATTTGCAGGACCGCCTCTGGTTACGGATGGCTGCGCTGGTGATGGTGTTATGGGGCGGACTCTGGACGCTGCACATCTACACGATTGGTCAGGTAGAGCTGCGGGGAGGGGTCAGCTATGCCAACGGGATCATGCGGCTCAACCTGCTGGCTGCGCTCATCGCGTTTTATCCCGATCGCAAGGTGTTGTATGGCTATCTCTTGGGCCCGATGACGGTGGGTGTGGGGTTGGAACTCTTTTTACGCGTCGATTTTCCCCAGATCTACCTGCTTGGCGTGTTGTTTGGCGTGATTGCGCTGGAGGTTGGCCGCCGCATGCTGCACCGCTGGTTTGAGTTGGCGATCATGCGGGAGCATGAAAATCTGACGCTGCTGCGCCAACTTGATCAGCTCGCCAAGCAAGATCCTCTGACCGGTGTCGCCAACCGGCGGCATTTCAATATCGAGCTGGATCGCGCGTTGGCCCATAGCCAGGAGAGCGGCGCTCCGCTATCGCTCATTCTGATCGATGTGGACTATTTCAAGCGCTTCAACGACCACTACGGCCATCAGGTGGGGGATATGTGTCTCAAGGAGGTGGCACAAGCGCTCAACCGTGCGGTACGCACGCCATCTGATCTGGTTGCCCGCTATGGCGGAGAGGAGTTTGTGCTGCTGCTGCCCAATACCGACCGTCAGGCGGCGGCCAGCGTGGCGCAGCGGCTGCAAGATGGCTTGGCCAGCCTGCGGCTGGAGCATCTGGCGTCCGATGTTGCCCCCTGGGTGACGGTGAGTCAGGGGATTGCCAGCAATGTCTCCGGCGAAGGGGCGAGCCAGTTGCTGGAGCGGGCCGATCAGGCGCTCTATCGGGCCAAGGAGTCGGGACGCAATCAGTTCTGTGTTGCGGAGTGACTCTGTTCGGCAATCCAGCGACTGATCCGTTCATCCAGCCAAAACCGTGGCCGCCAGGGCGTGCCGTGCAGAAAGCCGACATGGCCGCCACGCTGGCTCAACTCATAGCGCACCGTGGGCGAGAGTTGCTCTGGCCGGGGAATGACCGCGCGTGACATAAAGGGATCGTCGGCGGCGTGCAGGATAAGGGTAGGGATGGGGATTTGAGCCAGCAGCGGTAGCCCCGAGCAGCTCTGGTAGTAGTGGCTGGCACTGTGAAAGCCGTGCAGCGGCGCGGTAACCAGCTCGTCAAAATCGCGCAGGGTGGCAATCTGCTCCACTTGTCGAGGTTGCCAGCGTTCACTCGCTTTCTGCTGCTGGCTGATCTTGTTGAGCAGGTTGCGGCGCATGGTGCGCAGCAGATAGTTCTGATAGACCTTCGAGAAGCCCTGATTGACCCGCTCGGCGCAGCTCGCCAGTTGCAGCGGGGCCGAGACCACCACCGCCGCTTTCAATGCCGCAGGACAGGCCCGCGCCAGCAGATTGACCAGCATATTGCCACCCAGTGAAAAGCCGATGGCGATCAGTGGTTTGCCCGGGAAGCGCTGGCTTAGCTCGGCAATCAGCTCCTGCGCATCACCGATGGCGCCGGAGTGATAGGCCTGCAGGTGGCGATTGGGCTCGCCGCTGCAACCGCGAAAGTGCATCAGCACAGCCTCTCTGCCCTCTTGCTGCAGGTGGGCGAACAATCCCTTGGCGTAGTGGGAGTGAATGCTCCCCTCCAGCCCGTGAAATACCACTATCAGTGGCCGTTCATCAAGGCTGACTTCCCCGCTCCAGGCGAGGTCGACAAAGTCCCCATCCTGCAGTTCAAACCGCTCCGCCACAAAACGGGCTGGGGTGCGGCGCAGCCATTTGGGCAATATGGTCTGCAGATGAGGATTGCGTGCCCACCAGGGGGCGTGGAAGTGGCTCTCGGTCAGCATGGGGTCAGTCGGTCTGGGTCGAAGATAAGGAGGACGGGAGGCGTGTTCCTCCCGCCAGTCATTGGCTTATTTCAGCAGGCGATCGTGATGTTCGGCGCCGCGCAGCATGGCCTGGATCAGCTCATTGGCTTCGAACTTGGTCAGCGCCTCATGGGCTCCCACCTGATGGGCCCGCTCCACACTGATCTCGCTGGAGAGCGAGGTGTGCAGGATGATGTAGGCCCCCGCCAGTTTGCTGTCGCTCTGCACCTCGAAGGCCAGCTCGTAGCCATCGAGCCCGGGCATCTCGATATCGCTCACCAGAATGTCGATCGGGGTCTTCTGGCTCGCCCGCGTCTGCATCAGGGTCAGTGCATCCTTGCCATTGGTGCAGACTTCATAGGGGATATTGATGTAGTCGAGGGCGGCCATCAGCTGACGGCGAGCGACCGAGGAGTCATCGACCAGCAGGATCCGCATCGGCTTGATCCGCTCCCGCTGCACATCGGTCAGCACCGGATAGAGGTGGCTCGGATCATCCGGATAGACCCGGGAGAGGATCAGCTCCACATCCAGCAGCTGGATCAGCTGGTCATTGACCCGGGTCACGCCGGTTACGAACACATTGTGACCGAGAGAGGCGGGGGGCGATTCGATATCGCGCCAGTTGCACTCGGTGATCTTGTCGATGCCTCGCACCAGAAAGCCCACCAGGGTGCGGCGGCAGTCGGTAATGATGATGAAGCAGTGGGGCATCTCCTCCTTGCTGATGGGGCGATAGCCCACCGCCATCGCCATGTCGATCACCGGAATGGTGGAGCCGCGCATATTGGCAGCCCCCAACACGGTCGGGTGCGAGTGCGGCATTGCCGTCAGCTGGGTGTAGGGCACTATCTCCTTCACCTTGAGGGTACCGATGGCAAAGGATTGTTTGGCTGAAAGGTGAAACAGCAACATGCCCTGGGATTGATTGGCTTTGCTCGTCATGGCAGATGTCCTGTTGGTCGAAACGTTGGCAGTCACTTCAGGCCTCTAGCATAAAGGATTACGGGGGGAATGGCCCTTCCTTGTTAACGACCATCTGGCAAAAAACTGGACTCATTCAGCCAATTTCGTTGGCGTATTCCATCGGCGTCCGGTTATTGATCGCCATCCTCGCCAACGCCCCACTGCTGGCAGGCTGCTTGCAACGCGGCCTCATCGGCATAACCCAGCTTGCTGGCCACCTGCGCGGGTTTGCTGCCGCCTTTGAGCAATCTGAGCGCCTGCAGCAGTCGCCACTGTTGTTGCAATTCACTCCCTTCCACCGGCGCATCGGCTTGTTGTACCCACTGTTGCAGAGACTCCGTTTGGCCATTGGCCAGTGCTTGCCAGCAGGCTTGCAGCTCATCGTGACCCTGCTGGCTGATGGCGCACTGTTGCAGCTCATCCAGGATAACCTGCAGTCGCTGACCGTAGGCCCCTTGCCACTCTTTCGGACGTTGCCACCGGGCCAGCGAGTCGAGCAGGGCATCGAGCAGCGAGGTGGTCTGCAGCCAGCCAGCCTGCTGCGGCTGAGCCACGCGCAAAGAGACGCTCAGCTGATCGTAATCGCAACCGCTGAGGGGGCTGAAGGCCGCGAGGGCATCGGCGCAGAGCCAGAAGCTGCTGCCTGCCGGCAGCAACAGCTCATGTTGGCCCAGTCTCAGCAGCGCGGCGCCCCGGGTGATCCGCAACAGCTGCCCGACCGGAGTTCGTTTGCGGTTGCCAGCGTGCAGGCCCTGGCAGGAAAAATGGTGATACTCGATGGCGTGATGCATGTAAAAACCCTGATATGATGCTGCCTGGAGGTAACAAATATGGAAACCAGACGTAAAAAACGCTTCATTGCCGGTGCTGTCTGCCCGGCGTGCGGCAAGTTGGACAACATGATGCTGTATCTGGAGCATGGAGTCGAGAAGGTGACCTGCGTCGCCTGTGGCGATACCCAGGTACAAACACCCGCCGAGGTCGACAAGCAGACTCGCGAGGCGGAAGAGGTGATCGGGGTGTTTCGCCCCTGATAAGGGAACGGCGGGTGGAATGAGGGTCTCCTTACTGACGCTGTTGCCGTTTTTTTCGTCACTCAGTGGCGCTGCACGGCATATGCGCGGCCCGCTTTTTAGGGTATTCTGAGCCCGTTTTTTTCTATCCGCAGGATCCTGACATGAAAGTAGCTCCTCTGAGCGTGGTTACGCTGGAATACACAGTCACCGACGAGCACGGTGAAGTCATCGACAGCACTGTCGGCAAAGAGCCGCTGGTCTATCTGCACGGCACCCGTTACCTGGTCTCAGGCCTGGAAGCCGAGCTGGAAGGTCGCGCGGTAGGTGAAGCCTTCGAAGTGACTCTGGCACCGAGCCAGGCTTACGGCGAATATGACGAGACACTGGTACAAGAAGTACCGGGCGAGCTGTTCGACGGCATGGAAGTCTCCGAAGGGGATACTTTTGTGGCTGAAACCGACGATGGCCACCGTCCTGTGACCGTGGTTGAAGTGTCCGAAGAGTTCGTCAAGGTGGATGGCAACCATCCGCTGGCTGGCGTAACTCTGGGCTTCAAGGTCGAGATCAAGGACGTGCGTGCCGCCACTGCCGAAGAGCTGGCCCACGGCCACGTTCACGGTGCCGGTGGTTGCGGTCACGATCACGGTCATGACCACGATCACGGCGGCTGCTGTGGCGGTCATGGTCACGACCACGATGAAGATCACGGCCAGGGCGGTTGCTGTGGCGGTGCTGGCCACGGTCACGATCATGGCCACGACCACGGTGACGACCATGGTCACGGCGGCTGCTGCGGTGGCGGCGGTTGTGGTGGCAAGGGCCATCACCACTGATCACGGCCATGCCAATGATAAAAAACCCGCGATTATCGCGGGTTTTTTATTGGCTGACAGCTGTGCCAAGCCATGTTGCCTGACCAGAGATGGCGTCGGGTCAGTAGTGCGGCGGCGGGGTCTCTTCGGCCATGCTGGCAATCTGGCTGGGTTGTACGCTTTGCAGTTTATCGATCAGCAGCTGGATCTGGTATTTGAGCCGATCGAGTTCACGGCCCTGGGTAGTTACCTCGTCGTTGAGCTGCTCTATGGTGTACTCCGCATAGGCGAGACGGGTTTCCAGGGTTTCGATGCGATCGTTAAGTTGCTGACTCATGGGCCTTCGGGTCCTTACTTGATTGTCCAGATTTCGGCCAGACCACTGGAGCTGGCACTGACAAGGTGGCTATTGTCGCGCAAAGCGACGCCGTAGACCACTGCGCTGGGCGGTTTCACCTTGGGTTGCGGTGAGACGCGCCAGCTCTGCAGCAGGGCACCATCGCTCACTTGCCATAGGGAGAGCTGACGGGAAGGGGCGCCGGTGATGAGCCACTTGCCATCGTTGGCAAAGCGGGCGCTGGTGTAGACCTCGAAGCGGTGATCATATTGCAGCTGACTCACCTCCTTGCCGGTTTTCAGATCCCAGATGCTGGCCCGGCTGCTGTCGGCGGTGAAGGCGTAGCGGCCGCTCGGCTCCAGTCTGGCCATGATCACCCGGCCACCATGGTTGAACCGCCAGATCACCTGCCCGCTACGGGTATCCCACAGATAGGCGCTGTAGTCGTTGCCGCCGGTCAGGGCGTAGCGACCGTTGGCGGAGAGATCCACCGTATTGACCTGTTCGGTGTGCCCGAGAAACTGCAGGCGACGACCGCTTCGGGTATCGAGCCACTCGGCTTTGCCATCTTCCCGCCCGATCAGCACATAACGACCGTCGGCAGAGAGCGCGATGTCCCTCAGCCTGGATTCAGGAAGTGAGTAGTAGCCTTGTGATTGCCCGTCGCTCAGCCGCCAGGTTGCAAAGGTGCTGGGGGTGGCGGTGACGGCATGGCTGTTGCCTTCGGAAAAACGGGTAATGAATACCAGGTCATCCGTAGAGTCGGATTGCTTCCAGCGCCAGCGTTGACGGTTCTGTTCCAGATCCCAGACGATGATGCCCTGGCTGATGCTGGAGACGATGGCCTGCTTGCCATCACTGGAGAGATCTGCGGTCAGCAGACCCGTGCTGGCGAGGGTCATTTGCTGGTTGGGTTGGGAGCTCTGCTCGCAACCGGTGAGCATTAAACAGAGGCTCACCAGATAAATGGCACTTTTTATCATTTTTGCGGTCTCACGCTTTTGTTACCTGCGATCACGGCGTTAGTATAAGGCGCTTATCACGATAAACCTCTCATTTCACGATGGAACCGAGAGCGGTATTTGGAGTTTGGAGAAACTGATGAACAAATTTCTGAAGGTGTCCCTGTTGGCGGCGGCCGTTGCCGTCGGTCTGACTGCTTGCCAAAAAGACGAGAAGCCTGCTGCGGCCAATACCGCCGAAGTGAAGGCAGAAGCCAGCAAGCCTGCAGAGGCGACCAAGGCCGAAGCCAAGAGCTTTGAAGAGCAATCTGGCTACGCAATTGGCCTCTCCATGGGTCGTTACATCGCCAATACTCTGGAGCGTCAGCAGGAACTGGGCATCAAACTGGACAACGCCGTGATCCTGAAAGGGGTGACTGACGGTTTGGGCAAAGAAGCCAAGATGACTGATGAAGAGATCCAGAAGGTACTGCAGGATTACGACGCCAAGATCAACGAGCTGACCAAGGCCAAGGCCGAGAAAGACGCCGTTGAGAATCTGAAGAAGGGCGAAGAGTTCCTGGCTGCCAACGCCAAGAAAGAGGGTGTGAAGAGCACTGAATCCGGCCTGCAATACGTGGTCGAGAAGATGGGCACTGGCGCCAAGCCGAAATCTACCGACATCGTCAAGGTTCACTACACCGGTACCCTGACCGATGGCACCAAGTTTGACAGCTCCGTCGATCGCGGCGAGCCGGCTACCTTCCCGCTCAACCAGGTTATCCCAGGTTGGACCGAAGGCGTTCAGCTGATGCCGGTTGGCTCCAAGTTCAAGTTCTTCCTGCCGTCCAAGCTGGCCTATGGCGAGCACGGTGCAGGCTCCATCCCGGCGAACGCCGTGCTGGTGTTTGACGTTGAGCTGCTGGCTATCGAGAAGCCGACTGCTGACGACGCCAAGAAGTAATCCCCTCTTGTAGTTAAAAACGGCTCCTTAAGGAGCCGTTTTTACTTGTGTATTCCCTGCAATCGCGGGATAACAGAACTGTCTTGGCGTTGGGTTTGCGCGCGAAAATAAGGCAAAATAGATCGCAGAATCAAATACAAGGATGAGTCCAGTGGCTGAAAATAAATCGCGTGTCCTGCTGGTGGAAGATACCCGTAGTCTGGCGGTGGTCTATGAACAGTACCTGCGCCAGGAGGGGTATGAGGTGGTGCTGGCCGATTGTGGTCAGCAAGCGTTGGCGCAGTTGCTGGCAAGTCCTCCCCCCGTGGTGCTGCTGGATCTGGAGCTGCCGGATATGTCCGGTATGGATATTCTGCAAATGATCACCGAACAGCAGTTGCCCTGCTCGGTGGTGGTGATCACCGCCCATGGCTCGGTGGATGTGGCGGTGGAGGCGATGCGCCTCGGTGCCTTCGATTTTCTGACCAAACCGTTTGACAGCAAGCGGCTCTGCGCCACCGTTCGCAATGCCTTGAAACACCAGCAGTTGAGCTCGCTGGTTGCCCACTATCGGGAGAACTTCGAGCGTAGCTCCTTCTTCGGTTTTATCGGTGCCTCCATGTCGATGCAGGCGGTCTATCGCATCATCGAAAGCGCGGCGCCCAGCAAGGCGACCGTCTTTATCACTGGCGAGAGCGGCACCGGCAAAGAGGTGTGTGCCGAGGCGATTCACCAGTGCAGTCCCCGCAGCGAACAGCCCTTTATTGCCCTCAACTGCGCCGCCATTCCCCACGATTTGATGGAGAGCGAGATCTTCGGTCATGTGAAGGGCTCTTTTACCGGTGCGCAGGGGGATCGCAAGGGGGCGGCCAGTCTGGCCGATGGTGGCACCCTGTTTCTCGACGAGATCTGCGAGATGGACCTGGATCTGCAGAGCAAGCTGCTGCGCTTTATCCAGACCGGCACAGTGCAGCGGGTCGGTAGCGGCAAGCTCGAGACGGTGGATGTGCGCTTTATCTGCGCCACTAACCGGGATCCGCTGGTGGAGGTGAAAGCGGGCCGTTTTCGCGAGGATCTCTACTATCGGCTCCACGTCATTCCGCTTACCCTGCCGCCACTGCGGGAGCGGGGTGAGGATATCCTGCTGCTGGCGCGCACCCTGCTGCAGAGCTACGCCAAGGAGGAGAACAAACGCTTCAAGGATTTCGATGTCGAGGCGGCGCGAGTGCTGCTCGACTACCCCTGGCCTGGCAACGTACGCGAGCTGCAAAACGTGGTGCGCAATATCGTGGTGCTCAATGACAAGGAGCTGGTGAGCCCGGATATTCTGCCGCCACCGCTCAATGGGGTTCGTCCCCAGTTGCCGGCTGCTATTGCGGCAGCGGTGGCATCGGCTCCGGCCGCCACCGGGGTTGCCAACGGGCCAATTCGTCCGCTCTGGCTGGTGGAAAAAGAGGTGATCGAACAGGCCATCGCCAGCTGTGACGGCAATATTCCCAAGGCGGCGGCCCTGCTCGAGATCAGCCCCTCTACCATTTACCGTAAAAAGCAGGGGTGGGAGGAGTCCAATCGGGCCTGAACCATCTTGCCAGCAGAAAGGGCGGCTAGCGTGCCGCCCTTGCTATTTTGGGGATCAGAGTTTGGCGAGGCGCTTGAGGCGGGCCAGTCGCTCCCCCTCGTTGGCGCTGAACCAGCGGTCCTGCGACAACAGAAACCAGGCACGGGAGAAGTATTCCGCGGCCAGCGGATCGTCCAGCACCAAGGCATTCTCCCCCAGCTCCTCGAACAGATAACCATCCTCAGGCTCGCCAGCCTCGGCCATATCGGCCTTGAGCTGGTGCAGCTCTGCCAGCGCCTGCTGGTGCTGACCCTGGGCCCGGGTCAGGCGAGCCAGACTCCAGCGAGCGATAAACGCCTTGGCCGGCTGGTTATGCTGCAGATGCCAGGCCAGACACTTCTGTTGCTGGATTTTCGCCTCATCAAAGCGGCCCAATTCGAACAGGGTCCAGCCCTGATTGTTGTAAAGGGGGGCCAGCCAGCCACGCACCTTCTCGTCACTGCTGCGCTCCGCCAGCTCCATCGCCAGTTGATGCCAGCGGCTCTGCTCTTCCAATGGTGCGGCGATGGCGATCATGTGAGCGGCGTCGATGGCGAGATAGGTTTCTTTCTCCTTGAGCCCCCATTGCCAGGCTTGTTCAAACAGCGGTTTTGCACTGGCTTTGTCGCCCGCCGAGTTAAAGGTGCGGCCTCGTTCCAGCAGAGCCCGGATCCGCGCTCTGGGGGTTGTGTCGGTGAGGCGAGGCGCTATCTCGTCGAGCAGCTGGTGGGCTTCGGCAAACTGGCGCTGCAGCGAATGGGTGCGGGCAATTTGGGTCAGCAACTCCAGTTCGAGTTGCAGGTCTGCGGCGGTGCGCGCTTCGGGAAGAAGGGTGTGAAAACGCAGTGCGCTGGCGGCGGGATCCTGATAATCCCACAACGCCATGAAATCGGGCGGATTGTCCATTTGGCCTCCTTGCTGGTTATCCTGTCACCAAGATGCCTGCAGGCCATTGTTTGTACAAGGGGCGCCCGTCACAGAGCGCCCCTTGAGTCATGTTAACGGCTGTGGCCAGTTGCTCAGTAGACCATAGCCAGGCTCATCAGCATCAGACCGAGGGCGGCAAAGGCCCCCTCCTTGATGGCGAGCCGTGGCACCAGCGCCTTGGGCAGGGCCGGAAACAGGCTCAGGGCAAAGCCAAGGCCCGGCATCAACCAGTGGAATGCCGGATCACGCAGGGTGGGATCGGCGGCACCATTGATGATGATCAGCAAAATAAACAGAGTGAAGGCCGGCAGGATAAACCAGCGTACCCCACCGGCGGCGACCGCCCGCAGCGGCGAAATGCGATAGAGCAGCATGGTCACAAGGAACAGAACAAAAGGGGCCAGCAGATAGAGCGGAGCGGGGTTCATAACATCTTTCCTGAAAACTGATCGTCAAAAAACCGGTTGTCCGGTGCAAGAGGCGCGGGATTTAATCACTCTTCGCAGGTAATCACCAGCAGCCCGGGCCCGGGCTGTGAAGAGGATCCCGGATAAAGGTTTGCTAGCGCGTCTTAGTGCAACCAGAACCAGGCTGCAGCAAATCCCAGCCAGCTCAGCACCAGCAAGATCCAGGGCAGGGGATGCTGATGGCTTACTTCAACCAGCTCCAGCTGATCGTCTTGTTCTTCGGTTTGTGGCGCGCCCTGTGGCTGCCTGGCTTTGGCCTGCAATTTTTTCTGGCGGCTCGCTTCGCGGGCCCGCGCCTTCATCTGTTTCTTGTATTCGTCGATGCCTTTCTGGATCCCTTGCGCGATAAGCTGGGTCTGTTCCTTGGTCTGCCCCGGCTTCTGGTTGGCACGGGCAATTTTCATCGCCTCCTGCTGGGTCTCGGGGGAAATCTTGTCGTACTTGGCCATCAACACACTCCTCGGGCATGGGGGAGGGAGTATGCCATAAAACCGCGTTTCGTGGGGCTAGGTCAGGCATGGCTACAAATGAGGAATGCATCAATAAAAGCATTTAAAAATCAGCAGCAAAGGGCAAGTTTGGCCGTCGATCACAATTAACAACATTTGTGAGTCGCTGATGAAAATTTCTTCTTCGTTGTTTGTTATATTTGGGCCCGACCTGCTGGATAGGGTCACTAAATAACAAAACAATCAAGGTGATATGGAAATGAATAATAACGTTATCAAAGGCAGCGTGGCCCTGGCCGTGCTGGCGGCACTGACGGGTTGCAATATCTCCAAAAACGACAGCGTGGCACCCTGCACCGAAAATGTCTGCAAACTGACCATCCTGCACACCAACGATAGCCACGGCCGTTTCTGGCACAACGCTGAAAATGAGTACGGTATGGCTGCCCAGAAGACTCTGGTCGAACAGCTGCGAGCCGATGCCAAGGCTGCTGGCAGTGACGTACTGGTTCTTTCCGGTGGTGATGTGAATACCGGCGTGCCGGAGTCCGATCTGCAGGACGCCGAGCCTGACTTCATGGCGATGAACAACATTCGCTACGATGCCATGGCAGTGGGCAACCATGAATTCGACAACCCCCTCAGCGTGCTGGAGAAGCAGCGCAAGTGGGCCCAGTTCCCCATGCTCTCGGCCAACATCTACGACAAGGCCAGTGGCAAACACTACTTTGACCCCTACAAGGTGTTCAAGTTGGAGAGCGGTCTCAAGGTCGCCGTACTGGGCCTGACCACCGAGGATACCGCCCAGCTGGTGGATCCCAACAACGTGCAGACCCTGGAGTTCCGCGATCCGACCAGCGAGGCGGCCAAACTGGGCCAGCAGATCCGCAGCAACAAGGAGGCCAATCTGGTCTTCGCCATCACTCACATGGGCCATTACGAGAATGGTCAGCACGGCAGCAATGCGCCGGGCGATGTAGAGATGGCTCGTGCACTGCCGGCAGGGACTCTGGATGCCATCATTGGTGGCCACTCCCAGAATCCGGTCTGTATGGAACCGGGTACCACCAACAAGTACGCCAATTTCAAACCGGGTGATAACTGTCAGCCGGATCAGCAGAACGGTACTTGGATCATGCAGGCTCACGAGTGGGGCAAGTATGTGGGCCGTGCCCAGTTTGAGTACCAGAATGGCAAATTGACCCTGACCAGCTATGACCTGATCCCGGTCAACCTTATCAAGCGCAACGCCAAGGGCGAGGCGATCGATGCCAACGGCGCCGTAACCAAGGACCCGGCCAAGATGCAGTTCGTACAGGACGAGATCACCAAGGATCCCGAGCTGTATAACACCCTGCTGGGTTACCAGGAGAAAGGTCAGCAAGAGCTGAATGTCGTCATTGGCTCGGCAGACGGCTTGCTGGTTGGTGATCGCAACTCGGTTCGCAACAAGCAGACCAACCTGGGTCGCCTCATCACCACGGCGACCAGCAGCAAGCTGGGTGTCGACTTTGGTATCGTCAACTCAGGCGGTGTGCGCGACAGCATCCCGGCCGGTGATATCACTTACCGCAGCGTGCTGCTGGTGCACCCGTTTGGCAACACGGTCAACAAGGCTGTCATGAAGGGAAGCGAGCTGGCGACCTATCTGGGCCAGGTGGCAAGCAAGACCCGCAATACCGGTGGTTATGCCCAGTTTGGCGGTATCAACATGGCGGTGGATTGCCAGGCCAAGAGCGTCAATATCACCAGTATCGGTGGCAAGGCGTTTGATCCGGCAGCAACTTACAGCTTCGCGATCCCGAGCTTCAGCGCCTCCGGTGGTGACGGCTATCCGAAGATCGATACCATCAACGCCGGTTTGGTGGATGCTGCCGTGCTGAAGGAGTACATCGAGATCAAGAAGACCATCAACGTGGCCGATTATCAGCCAGGTAATGAGGTGACCTATCTGAACTCAACATCTGCCGAAGGGTGCAACTGATTCGTCAGCGGGGCGCATACCCCCAGATGTGATCCCAAAGGGCAGCCGGTGGCTGCCCTTTGTCGTTATGTGCGTGGTGACATGTCATCTTGGGATTGGTCACAACTCTTCAATTATCAATGACGATAGCACTCGCCTGTATCAGGTGAGGGGATGAAATGAAAAGAGGCGGCCCATGGGCCGCCTCTTGCGTAGTGACAATCTAAACCTTACAGCTGCTCGATACCGACGATATGCCAGGGGGCATTGTTTTTGGCCAGATCGCGTTCGAGGTGCCACACCTCTTTGATATCTTCCTCGACCTGCTCCTGACGGTCCATGTAGCGGCCGCTGAAGCGCACGCTCACCTGAGCCCAGTCGCTGCCGTAGTCGGCGCGTACCAGCTGGGTATCCACATACATCACTTCGGTATGCTGGTCGCCAGTCAGTTCGGCGCGCTCGGCTTTGAGCTGTTCAAACAGCTCGGGGCTGACGTATTCGCGCACTTTTTCCAGATCGTTCTTGTTCCACGCCTCTTGCAGGGTGCGATAGTGATCGCGGGCACCGGCCAGGAAGCTGTTCATGTCAAAGCCCGGCGGCAGGCGGAACGGCACGTCGCTGTCGGCAAAGCCGGTGGCTTGCGGTGCGCTGTTGCTCTGCTCAAACTGCTGCGGGGCCGCAGATTGCGGTGGCTGATAGCCCGCATAGGCCGCCTGTTGTGGCTGTGGCGTCGCGACCTTGCCCTTGCGCAGGGTACGGATCAGGAACACTGCACCCAGCGCCAACAGGGCGATCAGCAGGAAGTCCATTCCTTGCAGACCTTCAAAGGCACCGCTGCCCAGCAGGTAGGCAAACAGGCCGCCAGCCAGCAGGCCGCCCAGCAGGCCGCCCATCATGCCGCTCTTTTTCGGCGGAGTCTGGGCATTCAGTGTCGGGTTCTTGTTGTCGACCGGTTTGGCCGCAGGCTGGGCCGGCGCAGTTTTGTAACTTTTGCCAAAGGATTTGCCGCCGCCAAATTTCTTGGCTTCGGCGTGAGGTGCCCCCAGGCCAATGGCCAGGATCACGGCAAACAGGGTCAGCATCTTTTTCATTTTGACTCTTTTCACTCTCGTCTGTGGGTGGGGCATGCTCCGCTTTGGCAAGCTCAGCAAGGCGCATGGCAGGCTGCCTGTCCCTAATTGTGTCGCAGCTTGTATTCATCAATATCACCTCTGGCATGAATTATTCATGAACGAGGTTGCCGCGATGCGGCGTCAAACAAGAGGAGTAAACCGGATGAAAAGCAGAAGATTGAGTCGCAAGGAGCGCAAAATGCGAAGCAAAATCAAAATGGTCAAGGTAGAGCAGACTCTGGTTTGGCCCTTTATGATGGTATGAGCCGCCAGATAGGGCTCGCCGTAGTTGGCTTTCTTTTGTAAAATTCCCGTCCCCTTCCCGCTGCGGTTTTTATGTGTATGGCAGAGCAAGTGACGGCGAAAAAAGACGCCAAGACACAACAGCTGAAAGTTCCTCCCCACTCTTTTGAGGCCGAACAGTCCGTACTGGGCGGCCTGATGCTGGATAACGATGCCTGGGATCGGGTTGCCGAACGGGTGATCGATCAGGATTTCTACAGCCGTCCGCACCGGTTGATCTTCCAGGCCATGACCCGCCTCTCCAACGCGGGCAACCCCATTGACCTCATCACCCTGCAGGAGGAGCTGGAGCGTTCCGAACAGCTGGAAGAGGCGGGCGGCTTCGCCTATCTGGTGGAGATCGCCAAGAACACCCCGAGTGCTGCCAACATCAACGCCTACGCCGAAATCGTGCGTGAGCGGGCGGTGGTGCGAGAGATGATCTCGGTCGCCAACGAGATAGTCGAAGCGGGCTACGAGCCACAGGGCCGTACCTCAGGCGATCTGCTCGATCTTGCCGAGAGCAAGGTATTCAAGATTGCCGAGCAGCGCACCAGCGCCAACGAGGGGCCCCAGCCCCTGAAGCTGATCCTCGAGCAGACCGTCGACAAGATTGAAGAGTTGTTCAAGACCCCCCACAACGGGGTGACCGGGGTATCGAGCGGTTACAACGATCTCGACAAGATGACCGCCGGTTTGCAGCGTTCGGACTTGATCATCGTGGCGGCCCGTCCCTCCATGGGCAAGACCACCTTTGCCATGAACCTCTGCGAACATGCGGCCCTCACTGCCGACAAGCCGGTGCTTATCTTCTCGCTGGAGATGCCCTCCGAGCAGATCATCATGCGTATGCTCGCCTCGGTCGGTCGCATCGATCAGACCAAGGTGCGTACCGGTCAGCTCGATGACGAGGATTGGGCGCGCCTCTCCTCCACCATGGGATTGCTGCTGGAGAAGGGCAAAATGTATATCGATGACGCCTCCGGCCTCACTCCGACCGATGTGCGCTCCCGTGCCCGTCGGGTGGCACGCGAGCATGGTGGCCTATCCATGATCATGGTGGACTACCTGCAGCTGATGCGGGTGCCGGCGCTCTCCGACAACCGGACTCTGGAGATCGGTGAAATCTCCCGCTCCCTCAAGGCGCTGGCGAAAGAGCTGCAGTGCCCGGTGGTGGCGCTCTCCCAGCTCAACCGAAGTCTGGAACAGCGGGCCGACAAGCGCCCGGTCAACTCGGATCTTCGTGAATCGGGCTCCATCGAGCAGGATGCGGATTTGATCATGTTTATCTATCGTGATGAGGTTTATCACGATGACAGTCCGGACAAGGGGATTGCCGAGATCATCATCGGCAAGCAGCGTAACGGCCCTATCGGAAGAGTGCGCCTCACCTTCCAGGGTCAGTTCTCCCGGTTCGACAACTACGCTGGTCCGGCGTTTGACGACGATTATTGATAAGTAACAATCATGGCAATCCTGTGGTCAGGATTGCCACCACCGCTCTGACCCGCTTGCCATTCACTGCAAGGCAGCCCGTCAGAGCCTGTTTTCCCGGTTCGACAATTATGCCGGTCCGGCCTTCGACGACGATAAGTGAGTGGCGGTCTTCGGCCCTATGAGGGGGAGACCATTTGTGCCCTCGTAAGGGAAAACCATGAAAGCGGCTACTGCCCAAATCAACACTGCGGCCTTGCGCCACAACCTCGCTGTGGTCAAGCGCCACGCTCCCGCTTGCAAGATCATCGCTGTGGTCAAGGCCAACGCCTATGGCCACGGACTGCTGCCGGTCGCCCGCACCCTGGTGGATGCGGATGCCTACGCGGTGGCCCGCATCGAAGAGGCGCTGATGCTGCGCTCCTGCGCCGTGGTCAAACCCATCGTGCTGCTGGAGGGCTTCTTCTCCGCCGACGACCTGCCGGTGCTGGCGGCCAACAATCTGCAGACGGCGGTTCACACCTGGGAGCAGCTCGAAGCGCTGGAGCAGGTCGAGCTGCCAGCCCCCGTGGTGGCCTGGCTCAAGCTCGACACTGGCATGCACCGCCTCGGGGTGCGTGCCGACGAGATGCCCGCTTTTATCGAACGACTCGGCAAGTGCAAGAACGTGGTGCAGCCGTTCAACATCATGACCCACTTCAGCCGTTCCGATGAGCTGGAGCAGCCCACTACCCGCGAGCAGATCGACTTGTTCAGCAAGTTGACCACGCCGCTCCTGGGCGAGCGGGCCATGGCCAACTCGGCGGGCATTCTGGCCTGGCCAGACTCCCACTGCGACTGGGTTCGCCCCGGTGTCATCCTCTATGGCGTGTCGCCCTTCCCCAACACGGTAGCGGCCGATTATGGCCTGCAGCCGGTGATGACCTTGAAGACCCAGCTGATTGCGGTGCGGGATCACAAGGCGGGCGAGCCGGTGGGCTATGGCGCCAACTGGGTGTCAGATCGCGATACTCGGCTCGGGGTGATCGCCATCGGCTACGGTGACGGTTATCCGCGCATGGCGCCCAACGGCACATCCGTGCTGATCAACGGCCGCATCGTGCCGTTGGTGGGGCGTGTCTCCATGGATATGAGCACGGTCGATCTGGGCCCGGGCGCGACCGACAAGCCAGGTGACGAGGCGGTGCTGTGGGGCGAGGGGTTGCCGGTGGAGCGGGTGGCAGACGAGATTGGCACCATCCCCTACGAACTCATCACCAAACTCACCTCCCGCGTCTTTATGGAGTACGTCTGATGTGGCAGCAGTGCCTGCTGACGTTGAAGCCCCGTTCGAGGGGCTTTCATCTGGTGACGGACGAGCTGGTGGCCAAGCTGCCGATGCTGGCGGATTACCGGATTGGCATGGCGCACCTGCTGCTGCAACACACTTCTGCCTCGCTCACTCTCAATGAGAACTGCGACCCCAGCGTGCGCAGCGATATGGAGGCCCATCTGCACCGGCTGGCGCCGGAAGATGCCCCCTACTATCGCCACACCTATGAGGGGGCGGATGACATGCCCGCCCACATCAAATCCTCCCTGCTCGGGGTGAGCCTGCAACTGCCGATCCGCGATGGTCAGCTGGCGCTCGGCACCTGGCAGGGGATCTGGCTTGGCGAGCATCGTGTCGATGGCGGTGCCCGCAAGGTGCTGGTGACTCTGCAGGGTGAGTAATCAGGCTGCAACCAGCTGAAAGATGACGATAAAAAAGAGGGATGGCATTGAGCCATCCCTCTTTTGTTTTTACGGTTTCGCGAGCTATCTGCTTGCCAGTAGTGAAGCGCTCTGCGTGGCTCAGGCGACCTTGAAGGGGGTCAACTCGGCCAGCGGGGCTGCGTCCATAAAGGCTTGCGGCTCCTGACCGTGTTTGAAGATCTTGAAATCCTGCTCGCGGGCGCTCCAGTACTCCAGACGTTCGCTGCCGTTTTCTCCGGTGATTTGCAGCAGACTCGCTTCGCGCAGGGCCACCACATATTCGCTCGGGTTGATGGCGCAGAACTCCGCCAGACGCTCGTCGCGGGTCTCACCCATGTGGCCGCTGATGCTGGCATCCAGATAGTGCGGGTTGATCTGCAGCGGGAACAGGCCCAGCGCGGGCAGTACGGCGGCGTTGCAGACCGGCATGTCGTTGGTGGTGCGGATGCTCGGGGTCGCCACGTTGCAACCGGCGCTCCAGCCCACATAGGGGACGCCCCGCTCACGCACGGCGCGCTGGATCGGCACGATCAGGCCGTTTTCATGCAGCAGCTGATTCAGGCGCCAGGTGTTGCCGCCGCTGATAAAGATGGCGTCGGCCTGATTGACGGCCGCGACCGGATCGTCGAAGTGGTGGATGCTGATGGCATCGACTCCCAGACTCTCCTGCAGCTCGTTGGCACGGGCATCCCAGTCGCTGCGGATCACCGCGTAGGGGATGAGCAGAATGCGCTTGACCTGTTTGCGCGCGAGCAGGCTTTGAACCCGATCCCGGGCCCAGCCGAGCAGACCCGGAAATTCGTTGGCTTTACCGTTGCTAAGCAGAAGCAGTTCCATCAAATCGTTCCTCAAAAAGTGAAAGCGGAGGAGGGAGGACCACCGGAGCCGCCGTGCGGCCGGATGGCAAGAGGAGGCATGCTACCACCATTGGCGCGGCGGTTCTGTGATCGCGAGGCCCATTCAACGGCTATGGAGGAGTTATGGATAGATAACTCAATGCTAACTGGTGGATTAATAAGCAGAGCTCAGCTCGCCGCCCATTGCCAATAAAAGACCCCGCCGCAGCGGGGTCATGGCAGAGTTAGTCGAGTTTGAGATCGACCCACACCATGCGGTGATCCGAACTGACTCCCTTGGCGATGCCGAGTTTCGCATCATAGACCAGGTGATAACCGGCCTCGAAGCTGGCCGGCCAGAAGACGCCGCTCTTGACCGCGTTGAGGTTGGCGGAGGGGATGACGTGATCCAGCTGCAGCACGCTGGAGTTGGTGATCCGTTCCGGGTTGGGGCGATTGAGGTTGCGTTTGCAGTCGGCCCCCTTGCTGACACACTCCGGGCCCCCTTCGCTGACCGGGATCAGGGTGCCATTGGTGATGGCCTGATTCATCAGCGGGTTGTTTAGCAGATTCTGAATGGCGCTCAGGTCACCGTCACCGGTGAGCGGATCGGCGTTGAGATCGCCGGCGATGACGAACTTGGCGTTTTTGGCCAGCCCACCCTTGGTGCCCTTGTCATCGGTCATGTAGCTGAGACCCTTGACGTAGTCGTTCCAGAAGGCGATCTCGGCACGGTTGTGCTTGACGGTGTGACGCGCCGCGTTGGCAAAAATCGGCGGGGTCGGGTGGGAGATCAGGAAGTGGATCACCTCTTCACCCTTCTCGGTCTTGATCAGTACCGGCACATCGGCGTGGTTCTTGGAGGAGAGCGGGTACTGCTGCCAGGCTGCATCTGAATACCAGGCGTCGCCACACTGGCGGCTGGCCGGGATCTTGACCTTGGGATTGTTGCAGTCATCGATGATGGGGTTCTTCTCGCCCGGCATATCCTTCCACTTGAAGTGCTGGAAGGTACGGATCTGCTTGGTGTCAATGGGATATTTGGACATCACCGCAAAGGCGTACTGGCCGTGATAGTTGCCAAAGCCCCAGGCATCGTCGGGGCCGTTGTTGATATTGCCATCCAGATTGAGGTCATAACCGCTCATCAGGCCGGTGTTGGTAGCGAAGTTCTGCATCACCGGATAGCTGATGGCGGTCACTTCGGCGTGCTGGGCGTGAGCCAGATAGTTGTCGTTGAAGGCTTTCAGATCGGCGGTGCTCTCGCCTTTGCCGTCGTTGTCGAACTCGTTGAGCAGGAACACATCCGGGCGGGTGCGCTGGATGATCTCCGCCACGTTGCGGATCTGCTGCACGTTCTTGGCTTTGGTTTCAGTGGCGCCGCTCAGGCTCCCTTCGGCGAGGCGGGCCAGCAGGGCATCCTGCTCGGTGCGGGTCAGCGCCAGCTCGCCAGTCAGCATACCGGCGGCAGTGCGGTCAAAAGAGAGGTTGAAGGTGGCAAAACGAACCATGGGATCAGCTGCCTTTGAGTCGTTGTCACTGTTGCAGCCAGCCAGCATCCCGAGGGAGATGGCGGCAGCCAGTAGGGTCTTGTTGATATTTTTCATTGTAATTATTCCGTAGCATCAATGAGTTATGCCTTCTGTGAGGCGGCGCCATTATAAGTAGACGGCGATGCTGCGGGGATTTTGCCTGAGCAAAGTGTGAGGATATTCACACCACATATCTGGCGATGATGAATGTTAGCAGGGCGATATGGGGTGTGAAAAACCGGTTTATACGCTGCAGTTTTCGGGATGAATGGTGCGCTTCCTGCCGTTACCGCACTCTGAGTTTGTCACACCACCATCGGCAGGCCGCTCTCGGGGTGATGGATCACCTGTGCCGGATAGTCATAGAGACGGGCGATGAGCTCAGGGGTCAGCACCTCTGCAGGCGTGCCATCGGCCATCAGCTTGCCCCGCTCCAGCATCACCAGCCGATCGGCATAGCGCGCCGCCAGATTGAGGTCGTGCAGCACCACCAGCACTGCAGTATTGCGGCTGGCGAGGGCGCGCGCCATGGTGAGCAGCTGATGCTGATATTTCAGATCGAGCGCCGAGGTGGGCTCGTCGAGCAGCAGCAGGCGGGGTTGCTCGGCTTGCTCGGTCGGGGAGGGGGCCTGCCAAATCTGCGCCAGCACCCGGGCAAACTGCACCCGCTGCCGTTCGCCGCCGGAGAGCCCGGGATAGAGCCGTTTGGCCAGATGCTCGACCCCGGCATGGGTCATGGCCGCCGCCACAATCTCGTCACGCCGCGCCGCCGGTTCACTGTGGGGCAAGCGCCCCATGGCGACCACTTCCTCGCAGAGAAAGGGGAAGTTGAGGGAGGAGCTTTGCGGCAATACCCCGAGCCGGTGGGCAAGCTGGCCGCTGTCCCACTGCTGGCGATCTGCGCCAAACAGGGTGATGGAACCCTCATATTCCAGCTCGCCGGTCAGGCACTTGAGCAGCGAGCTCTTGCCCGCCCCGTTGGGGCCGAGCAGCGCGGTGAGGGTGCCGCTCTCGAGACTAAGATCGAGCCCATCCAGGATCTGGCGCTGGCCACGGCGCAGGCTGAGTCGTGTGCAGCTCAACAGGGGGTAGGAGAGTGAGGATGAGAGTGGTTGCATAACAGTCCGTATCACAGGGCGCGGCGGCCTTTTACCAGCAGCCAGATGAAGAAGGGAGCGCCGAGCAGGGCGGTGATGATGCCCACCGGCAGCTCGGCCGGGGCCAGCAGGGTGCGAGCCAGCATGTCGGCCGCCAGCAGCAGGGCGGCGCCAAGCAGGGCCGAGAGCGGCAGCAACCTGACATGGTTGGGGCCCGCC
>NZ_JRJY01000017.1:0-76917 GCF_000801015.1 Aeromonas sp. ZOR0001
TGTGAAGAGACAAAAAAAGCCGCCGGATTGCTCCGGCGGCTTTCTATTTTCTGCGAGTTGCCGTCCTGTGGCGGTGTCAGCTCTTCTGGATATCCAGCCGGATGGCGCCGACCGGTTTGCAGCAGCAGGGGAGACACTCCCCTTGGGCGACAAATGCCAGCGGCACATTGGGGTAGTGCACCTTGCCAGCCATCAGCGGAGTGCGGCAAGCGCCGCAATAGCCGCTGCGACACTGGAACTCCACATGATGACCATGGCGCTCTAGGGTCTCCAACACGCTTTCGCCGGGATGGGCGTGCAACACGGCACCATCCCGGGTATGTACCCGTGGTGCCACGACCGCTTGCTGTTCGGCAGGCGCGTGCGGGGCAGGGGTCAGCGTGTTGGTGGCGTCACTCACAGCTCGAAATCACCCAGGTCGTCGGCATTGACTTCGCTGTCGATCTGACCGACCAGATAGGAGCTGACCTCTACCTCTTGCGGGGCGACCTGCACGTTGTCGGATGACAGCCAGGTGTTGATCCAGGGGATCGGGTTCTGCTTGGTGCCGGCAAAGGCTGGCTGCAGGCCGACCGCGCTCATGCGCAGGTTGGTGATGTACTCCACATACTGGCAGAGGATGTCCTTGTTCAGGCCGATCATGGAGCCGTCCTGGAACAGGTACTCGGCCCACTCTTTCTCCTGAATGGCTGCTTCCTTGAAGATCTCGAAGCAGGCCTGTTCGCACTCGGCGGCGATCTCGGCCATCTCCGGGTCATCCTGGCCGGTGCGCATCAGGTTAAGCATGTGTTGGGTGCCGGTGAGGTGCAGCGCTTCGTCGCGGGCGATCATCTTGATGATCTTGGCGTTGCCTTCCATCAGTTCACGCTCGGCGAAGGCAAAGGAGCAGGCGAAGCTGACGTAGAAGCGGATTGCTTCCAGCGCGTTGACGCTCATCAGGCACAGATAGAGCTTCTTCTTGAGCTCACGCAAGGTGATGGTCACCTCGCGGCCAGCGACGGTGTGGGTCCCTTCACCATGCAGGTTGTAGAGGGCGGTCGCTTCGATCAGATCGTCGTAGAAGTGGCTGATGGAGCCGGCGCGCTTCAGGATCTGCTCATTGGTCACGATGTCGTCAAACACCTGGGCGGGGGTGTTGACGATATTGCGGATGATATGGGTGTAGGAGCGAGAGTGGATGGTCTCGGAGAAGGCCCAGGTCTCAATCCAGGTTTCCAACTCCGGAATGGAGACCAGCGGCAGTAGGGCCACGTTGGGGCTGCGGCCCTGAATGGAGTCCAGCAGGGTTTGGTACTTCAGGTTGGAGATGAAAATGTGCTGCTCGTGGGGCGGCAGGGCCTGATAGTCGATGCGATCACGGGAGACATCCACCTCTTCCGGGCGCCAGAAGAAGGAGAGCTGCTTCTCGATCAGCCGCTCGAACACTTCGTGCTTTTGTTGATCATAACGGGCTACGTTGACCGATTGGCCAAAAAACATCGGCTCTTTGAGCTGGTCGTTTTGGGTTTGGCAGAAAGTTGAATAGGCCATGGTTACCAGAATATGTGAATAGAGAAAACAGGAGAGCGGGAGCTTGTCGCTCCCGCCCGGTTATCAGTTCTTGCCGTGACTTAGATTTTGCAAGCCCCGCCAGCACAACCGTCATCTTGCAGGTCGGTCTGGGCATCGTCTGCACCATCACGGGTGTTGTGATAGTACAGGGTCTTGAGGCCGTATTTGTAGGCGGTCAGCAAGTCCTTGAGCAGCTGTTTCATCGGGACCTTGTTGCCTTCGAAACGGGCAGGGTCGTAGTTGGTGTTGGCGGAGATCGCCTGATCCACAAACTTCTGCATGATACCGACCAGCTGCAGGTAGCCGTCAACGCTCGGTTGCTTCCAGAGCAATTCGTATTGATCTTTCAGGCGATCATACTCGGGCACCACCTGTTTGAGAATGCCGTCTTTGGAGGCCTTGACCGACACCAGACCGCGTGGCGGCTCGATGCCGTTGGTGGCGTTGGAGATCTGGCTGGAGGTCTCGCTCGGCATCAGGGCGGTCAGGGTGGAGTTACGCAAGCCCACGGACTTGATATCGGAACGCAGACTTTCCCAATCCAGATGCAGCGGCTCGTTACACAGCGCATCCAGATCCTTCTTGTAGGTGTCGATGGGCAGGATGCCCTGGGCATAAGTGGTCTCGCCAAACAGCGGGCAGGGGCCGAACTCGCGGGCCAACTGCACGGAGGCTTTCAGCAGGTAGTACTGAATGGCCTCGAAGGTACGGTGGGTCAGGGCCAGACCGGAGCCGTCAGAGTAGCGGGCACCGTTTTTGGCCAGGTAGTAGGCGTAGTTGATGACGCCGATCCCCAGGGTGCGACGACCCATGCTGCCCTTCTTGGCGGCGGCAATCGGGTAGTCCTGATAGTCGAGCAGGGCGTCGAGGGCACGCACGGCCAGATCGGCCATCTCTTCCAGATCTTCCAGCTTCTCGATGGCACCGAGGTTGAAGGCGGAGAGGGTGCACAGGGCGATTTCGCCACTCTCGTCGTCGATGTTGTTGAGCGGCTTGGTCGGCAGCGCAATCTCGAGGCAGAGGTTGGACTGGCGTACCGGCGCCACACTCGGGTCGAATGGGCTGTGGGTGTTGCAGTGATCGACGTTCTGAATGTAGATGCGACCGGTACCGGCACGCTCCTGCATCATCAGGGAGAAGAGGTCTACCGCTTTCAGGGTCTTCTTGCGAATGGCCGGATCCTGCTCGTACTTGACGTAGAGCTCTTCGAACTTGTCCTGATCGGCAAAGAAGGCATCGTACAGACCCGGCGCATCAGACGGGGAGAACAGAGTGATGTCACCGCCCTTGATGAGGCGCTGGTACATCAGCTTGTTGATCTGCACGCCGTAGTCCATGTGACGAACACGGTTCTCTTCCACGCCGCGGTTGTTCTTCAGTACCAGCAGGCTTTCCACTTCGGTGTGCCACAGCGGGTAGAACAGGGTGGCCGCACCGCCGCGCACGCCGCCCTGGGAGCAGCACTTCACGGCAGTCTGGAAGTATTTGTAGAAAGGAATGCAACCGGTGTGGAACGCTTCGCCGCCACGGATAGGGCTGCCCAGGCCGCGGATGCGACCGGCGTTGATGCCGATACCGGCGCGCTGGGAAACGTAACGCACGATGGAGCTGGCGGTGGCGTTGATGGAGTCCAGGCTGTCGTCGCATTCGATCAGTACGCAGGAGCTGAACTGACGGGTCGGGGTGCGCACGCCGCTCATGATCGGGGTCGGCAGGGAGATCTTGAAGGTCGAGACTGCATCATAGAAGCGCTTGATGTAGTCCAGACGGGTATCTTTCGGATACTTGGAGAAGAGGCAGGCCGCAACCAGCATATAGAGGAACTGCGGGCTCTCGTAGATCTCGCCGGTAACGCGGTTCTGGACCAGATATTTGCCTTCCAGCTGTTTGACTGCCGCGTAGGAGAAATCCATGTCGCGCCAGTGATCCAGATGGGTGTTCAGCTCTTCGAATTCGGCCTGGCTGTAGTCTTCCAGCAGGTGCTTGTCGTACTTGCCCATGTCCACCAGACGAGCCACGTGCTGGTAGAGGTGGGGCGGTTCGAACTGGCCGTAGGCCTTCTTGCGCAGGTGGAAGATGGCCAGACGGGCGGCCATGTACTGGTAGTCCGGGGTCTGCTCGGAGATGAGGTCAGCCGTCGCCTTGATGATGGTTTCGTGAATGTCGGCGGTACGGATACCGTCATAGAACTGGATGTGGGATTTGAGCTCTACCTGGGAGACCGACACGTTGTCGAGCCCTTCGGCGGCCCAGTCCAGCACGCGGTGAATTTTATCCAGATCGATGGGTTCTTTGTGTCCGTTACGCTTCGTCACAAACAAGTTCATTGGCTGATGACCTTCAGTTGATTCCCGAAAAACCATCGCACAATGGTGCCACCCTGGCCCCGACGGTGTGCGGGAGTTGGGTAGAGATTGTGCGATGAATCACAAGATGTAGTGTTATTTTAAGTTCGAGCTACAAGATAGTGAGGTCAGCCCGCCATTGCAATGTGTGGATAAGTGACGAGCTGTGGATAAATTGTGAGTCTTGCCCCATCAGTTAGTGACCGCTCACAGTGAGCGGGTTTTCATTCGTCCGCTCCGCTAAATGCAAGTCTCCCGATCGAAGATGGAAAATTTAAATAACTTTTTTTGCTTGCGAAACGGGGGGCTTTTTACTAGCAAACGGCGGCTGATTATCCCTTATGCAACAAGGGTCAAAAGCTGTCCAGTTGTCGCAGCCGCGGGCTCAGCGTGGCAAGGGCTTTGCATCAGATGACGGTGGTTTGTGGCTGCTTTGTGACGGCTGTGAGCTTGTCAAATGGGTATCCAACAGGCAGAAAGCTGCCTTTATTATCCATGAATAGAGGCGTGATGGTGGCGCAGGACGCAGGAGCGTAAAGTAAGAGATGCAAGGGGCGAAGAGTCTCTTCGCCCCGTTATCGCATATCAGCCGGTAAGGCTGCGCGTTACGCCTTGGCCGTCAACTCATAGCGCAGCCAGTGGTGCAGGGCTTGCACGGTATCAAAGTGCAGATCGGCGCCCCACTGGGCGGGATCTTCCTCATCATTGAGATAGCCCCAGCCAGCGACCGCGGTGCGCATGCCGGCGTTGCGGCCCGCTTCGATATCCCGCACATGATCCCCCACATAGAGGCAGTGAGCTGCTTCGACCCCCAGCTTCTCACAAGCAAAGAACATGGGGGCGGGGTCGGGCTTGCGTACCGGCAGGGTGTCGGCACTGACAGTGACGCCGCAACTGGCGAGCTGTGGCAGGGCTGCCAGCAGCGGCTCGGTGAGAAAGCCCGGCTTGTTGGTGACGATGCCCCAGGGGAGCTGTTTCTCGTCGAGCCACTCGATTAGATCCACCATTCCCTCATAGGGGCGGGTACCGACGCAGAGATTGGCCGCGTAGTAGTCGAGTAGGGCATTGCGCAGGCGCGTGGCCCCCAGCTCTTCGAGCAGTTCATCGCCGAGGCCCGCTTTCAGCAGCCCGAGCGCTCCGTGGGAGGTGGTCTGACGAATGATGTCGTCAGAGAGCGGCGCAAAGCCTTCGCTGATCAGTACATGGTTGACGGCGGCCCCCAGATCCGGGGCGGTGTCGAGCAGGGTGCCGTCCAGATCGAACAGCACACCGCGCAGGGGCAGAGGGTGAGAGGCACTCATCAACCGTGCTCCGGGCGGACAAACTCCACCATATAGTTGACGTCGACATTCTTGCCGAGCTTGAACTGGTTGGTGAGGGGGGCGTAGTGGACGCCGCTCATGTCCCGCACCAGCAGGCCAGCTGCTTCCCCCATGCGACACAGTTCGGCCGGGGTGATGAATTTTTTGTGATCGTGGGTACCCTTGGGCACCATCTTCATCAGGTATTCGGCCCCGATGATCATCATCAGATAGGATTTGGGGTTGCGGTTGATGGTGGAGACGAACACCCGGCCGCCCGGGCGCACTAAGGTGGCGATGGCGCGCAGCACGGAGGCGGGGTCCGGCACATGCTCCAGCATCTCCATGCAGGTGACCACATCATACTGGCCCGGTACTTCGGCGGCATGGGCTTCGGCAGTGATCTGGCGGTACTCGAGCTCGACACCCTGCTCAAGGGCGTGCAGGCGGGCGACGCCGAGGGGTTCCTTGCCCATGTCGATGCCGGTGACCCTGGCGCCACGGCGGGCCATGCTCTCGGAGAGGATGCCACCACCGCAGCCGATATCGAGAATGCGCTTGCCAAACAGACCGCCACTTTTGTCGGTGATCCAGTCAAGGCGTACCGGATTGATTTGATGCAGGGGTTTGAATTCACCTTCCATGTCCCACCAGCGGGAGGCGATGGCTTCAAACTTGGCGATTTCTGTCAGATCGACATTGGCATCACTGTTCATTTTTCGAAGATCCTGTGGCAGGGCGCCCGCTTCTGAGTCATGGGCGCAATCTATTGTCCTGGCGGGCATTATAACGGACGGACTTTGTCACACCAGCCCGATCTGATACCCGATTTGTGGCTTAAGGTATTTGGCTCAGTGTGTTACCATGTCACGCTGTTTAAGCCAAAGAACAACTAATTAGGGATAAGGCTTTCTATGAGCGATCTGGCCAGAGAGATCACGCCGGTCAACATCGAAGAAGAGCTCAAGAGTTCCTATCTTGATTACGCCATGAGCGTGATCGTAGGACGAGCTCTGCCGGATGTGCGTGATGGCTTGAAACCGGTTCACCGCCGCGTTCTGTTTGCTATGAACGAGTTGGGGAACGACTGGAACAAGCCCTATAAAAAATCGGCCCGTGTGGTCGGTGACGTAATCGGTAAATATCACCCGCACGGCGATATCGCTGTGTATGACACCATTGTCCGGATGGCGCAGGATTTCTCCATGCGTTACATGCTGGTCGATGGTCAGGGCAACTTCGGTTCAGTCGACGGCGACAGCGCCGCGGCCATGCGTTACACCGAAGTGCGGATGGCCCGCATCTCCCACGAGCTGCTGGCTGATCTGGACAAAGAGACCGTGGACTGGGTGCCGAACTATGACGGCACCGAGATGATCCCGGCTGTCATGCCTACCAAGGTTCCCAACCTGCTGGTCAACGGCTCCTCCGGTATCGCGGTGGGCATGGCGACCAACATTCCGCCTCACAACCTCACCGAGATTGTCAATGGCTGCCTGGCGCTGATCGAAAACGGTGACCTCACCATTGACGAGCTGATGACCTACATCACCGGCCCGGATTTCCCCACCGGCGGCATTATCAACGGTCGTTCCGGCATCGTGCAGGCGTACCGTACCGGTCGTGGCTCCATCTATGTGCGGGCCAAAGCTGAAGTGGAAGTGGACGAGAAGACCAGTCGCGAGACCATCATCGTTCACGAGATCCCCTATCAGGTGAACAAGGCTCGACTGATCGAGAAGATCGCCGAGCTGGTCAAAGAGAAGAAGATCGAGGGCATCAGTGCCCTGCGCGATGAGTCTGACAAAGACGGCATGCGCATCGTTATCGAGATCAAGCGCGGTGAGTCCGGCGAGATTGTGCTGAACAATCTCTACAAGCACACCCAGATGCAGACCACATTCGGCATCAACATGGTGGCGCTCGATAACAACCAGCCCAAGGTGATGAACCTTAAAGAGATCCTGGATGCGTTCCTGCTGCACCGCCGTGAAGTGGTGACTCGCCGGACCGTGTTCGAATTGCGCAAGGCGCGGGATCGGGCGCACATTTTGGAAGGTCTGGCGGTTGCGCTGGCCAACATCGATCCCATCATCGAGCTGATCCGCCACAGCGCGACCCCGGCCGACGCGAAAGCGGGGCTGGTTGCCAAGGGCTGGGAACTCGGCAACGTGGCCGCCATGCTGGAAAAAGCGGGCGACGACGCGGCACGGCCAGAGTGGCTGGAGCCCGAGTTCGGTATCCGTGAAGGTCAATACTTCCTGACCGAACAGCAAGCCCAGGCCATCCTTGACCTGCGTCTGCACAAGCTGACCGGCCTCGAGCACGAGAAGATCCTGGAAGAGTACCAATCTCTGCTGGATCTGATCGCCGAGCTGCTGCACATCCTGGCGAGCCCGGCTCGTCTGATGGAAGTGATCCGCGATGAACTGCTGGCTGTGCGCGAGCAGTATGGCGACGAGCGTCGCACCGAGATCAGCATGTCCAGTGCCGAGATCAACATCGAAGATCTGATCACCCCGGAAGATGTGGTGGTTACCCTGTCTCACCAGGGCTATGTGAAGTATCAGCCGCTCTCCGACTACGAGGCCCAGCGCCGCGGCGGTCGTGGCAAGTCGGCCACCCGGATCAAGGAAGAGGACTTTGTGGAGCGTCTGCTGGTGGCCAACACCCACGACACCATTCTGTGCTTCTCCACCCGTGGCAAGGTCTACTGGCTCAAGGTTTACCAGCTGCCGGAAGCGTCCCGTGGCGCCCGTGGTCGTCCGATCATCAACCTGCTGCCGCTGGAAGAGGGTGAGCGTATCACCGCTATCTTGCCGGTGAAGGAATATGACGCCGAGAAGTATGTGTTCTTCGCCACCGCCAACGGTACCGTGAAGAAGACCAGCCTCTCCGACTTCAGCCGTCCGCTCTCCTCCGGTATTCGTGCCATCAACCTCAAAGAGGGTGATGAGCTGATCGGGGTGGATATCACCGATGGCAGCAACGAGATCATGCTCTTCTCCGACGCGGGCAAAGTCGTTCGCTTCGCGGAAGGCAGCGGTCGCACTGATGCCGATGTCAGCGATGACGTTGAAACCGACGACGATGCCGGCAACGACGATGATGGCAGCGACAACGGCGAAGGCACCGAAAGCAAGGGTACCTTCAAGGGTGTGCGTCCCATGGGTCGTACCGCAGCCGGTGTCCGTGGCATCAAGCTGGGCGCCGGTGACAAGGTGGTTTCCCTCATCGTTCCGCGCGGCGAAGGTGCCATCCTCACCGCCACCGAGAACGGTTACGGCAAGCGGACTGCGTTGGCCGAATACCCGACCAAGAGCCGTGGTACCCAGGGCGTTATCTCCATCAAGGTGGATGAGCGTAATGGCAAGGTGATCGATGCGATCCAGGTCGAAGATACCGACCAGATCATGCTGATCACCAACGGCGGTACTCTGGTGCGTACCCGTGTTGCCGAGGTGAGCGTCATTGGCCGTAACACCGGCGGTGTCCGTCTGATCCGTACCGGTGAAGACGAGACCGTAGTCGGTCTGCAGCGCATCGCCGAGAGCGACGAAGACGAGAACGACGCGCTGGCCGTTGACGGTGAGGTATCTGAAGGTACCGATACCGCGACCGGCACTGATGCGGTCGATGCTGGGGAAGCGGGCGACGAGTAATCGTCACCGGTTACCCGAGCAACGTCTCTGAGCAAAAAGAGCGACCCTGGTGGTCGCTCTTTTTATTTGTCTGCTTTTTATGACTCTCCGCTGATCTTATGGCTGGATCACTCCTGCAACCACATTCTGGCGCTGCGGGCGGGAATGGTGACCCGTACCCACTGGCTCTGCACGTTGACCACGGCGCCTTGGTCGAGCACGTCACGATAGTTGCGATACCAGTTCATCTCGAATTTGGCGGTATCGAGCCAATACTCCTGCTCATAGTCGCACTTGTTGATGCCGACCAGCCCCTGTTTGCCCCGTTTGAACAGCACGAAGCAGTCACCGCTGCCGATCAACTGCATGGGTTGACCCTGCACCGCATTGTGGAAGCGGATCATCCCCTTGAGATCGGCGCGCTGGTAGTAATCCTGCCAGCGCAGTCCATCCTTGGCCTGGGTCTCGCCGTGATCCGAATAGACCAGCGGCGAGCCACCATCGCGGCCGAGCAGGTAGGTATAGGCCAGCTTCTCATCAGTCTGGCTTAAGATCTGATAGCGGAAGCCGTCGTTGGTGGGAATGTCGTGGGTCACGGCAAAGGTGACGGCGCGACTGCCCGGTAGTGCCTGACCGTAGGCGCCAGGATCCGCCAGCAGGTTCATGCTGCCGCCATACCCCAGCGCGCCACGCAGGGAGGCAAAGAGCGGAAAGTCATAGGCTCCCTGACCGCTACTGTCGAGGTAGGGTTTGAGAAAGCGCTCGTAATCGGTGCTGCCTGCGCCCCCAGTGGTGATCACCTCGCCAAACACGTGCATCCCCTGTTTGATTTCGGGGGTGAACACGGCATTGATCTGGTAATCGCTCATGTGTTTGACCGCATCGACCCGGAAACCCTTGATCCCCATCCCCTTGAGCGCCTTGAGATAGGCCTGTTGCTGGATCACTACCCAGTTGTTGGGATCCAGATCCGGCAGCCCCTTGTCACCGGCACTGCCACAGAGTCGCCAATACTGGACATGACCCGGATCGCTCCAGTCGCTGATGCACCCTTCCGGATGAAAATCCTGACCGGAGAGGAAGTTTTGCCCCAGATCGCCAAACAGTTTCTGGCGCTCGAAATAGGCCGGGTTGCTGGCGTAGCTTTGCAACAGCTCGTTGCCGGGATAGTTGAGGTCTTGGCGTTTCCAGCTTTCGTTGGCCATGTGGTTGAGCACCACATCGGCATAGACGGCGATGCCACGTGCCTTCATGGCGGCGATCAGCTGCTCGAGATCCTGCTTGTTGCCAAGAGGGGAGTCGACAAGGCGCAGATCCTGCGGCTGGTAACGGGCCCACCATTCGTTGCCTGATGACTTGAGAGGCGGCGAGATGAGTACCTGTTTGTAACCGGCCGACTTGATAAGGTCGGCTTTGGCGGTCACTTCACTGTACTTCCAGTTGAAGGCGTGCAGTATGACGTCGGCGTGCGCCAAGGGGGCGATCAGCATGCCTGCGATCGCCCATATTCCCGCTGTGTGTTTCATTATTGTGTCCCTGTTTTTATAGATGCCTGAATGGGCAACCCAGCTTTGGCGGGAACAGAATGTGCTGCAATCCACAACCTGCAGATTTGTGACCGCTTTCAGGATGATTTCGCCGATTATGTGAGCTATTTCGGCTTTTCCTTGTCACGGCCAGTTGCCTTTTTACAAGTGATTTTTTTGTCATTTCCCTGTCATTCCCAGCCGCTATCCTGCCGGGCGAGTGGTGCGTTGTTGCCATCACCTTCACCGTCGGGAGCTGCATATGACCAGTTGGATCACGTGGGAAATTTGGTGGAGCCGGGTATGGGGCGAGTCAGAGGTGCCGCAGTATGAAGAGGATGAGCACGAAGTGGCCCATGAACCCTCGCGGCTGCCGGTTGAAATGGTGCAACAGGGTCGGGATCAGCGCGCAGGCTAAGGCGTTAGCACGGTCTTTACCGGGTAGCGCTTTCTTGTCGCGACATGGCTACTTCGTTGGCCAATTTGGAAAATTGGGAAAGCGGGGTTTCCACAGGATGTGTCGCGACAGGCTTTCCTCTCAACCTCTTGGCAGGCAAGGGTTGTGCATCTGATGTATGCAGGGCGTAAAAGGGGGGATTAGAAGAGCGACAGCTGCTCCCCGGGGCGGATAAACCCATCAAGCCTGAGCTGAATATGGCGTTTGCCCAGATCAAGGCGCTTGCTGATAAGGCGAAAGCGCTGGGCCAGCAGATCGGCAAAGTGCCCCTCACCGCGCATGCGGGTACCGAAGGCGGTACTGTTGAGCCCGCCATCGCGGCTGGCTCGCAACTGATTCAAAATAGCCTCCTTCTGGCCCGGATAGTGGGTATCGAGCCAGTCATCAAATAGCGGCGCCAGCTCGTGGGGCAGGCGCAGCAGGATGTAATCGGCGCAACTGGCGCCAGCCTCAGCAGCCGATTTGATGATCTGCTCCAGCTCCGGTTCATTGAGCCGCGGGATCATGGGGGCGGCCAGTACCCCCACCTGCACGCCAGCGTTGGCCAGCTTCTCGATCACTTTCAAGCGGCCTGCACCCGTGCTGGCGCGGGGCTCCAGCTGTCGGCGCAGGGTTTCGTTCAAGGTCGTCACCGACACCATCACCTGACACAGTCCCTCTCTGGCCAGCTCGGTCAACAGATCGAGGTCGCGCAAGATCATGGCGCTCTTGGTAATTAGCCCGACCGGATGGCGGTGGGCCAGCATCACTTCCAGCAACTGCCGGGTGAGGCGATAGCGCTGCTCGATGGGTTGATAGGGGTCGGTATTGGCGCCAATGAAGATGGTCTGTGGCTGATAGGCTGGTTTGGCAAACTCCCGGCGCAGCAGGTCGGCTGCATTGCGTTTGGCAAACAGCTTGCTCTCGAAATCGAGGCCGGGGGAGAGCTCCAGATAGGCATGGCTGGGTCTGGCATAGCAGTAGATGCAGCCGTGTTCGCACCCCTGATAGGGGTTGATGGAGCGACCAAAGGGGACATCCGGCGAGCTGTTGTAGCTGATGATGCTGCGTGCATCGATCTCCCGCACCTCGGTGCCAGGCACAGAAGGAGTGAAAGCTGCATCCCAATCGGACGATTGCCAGCCATCATCGACCGCTTCGACAAGGGGACCGCTAAAACGGTGATCGATATTGTGGGGGCTGCCTCGTCCTGCCATGGTGCGCACCAATACTGTTTATACATACAGTTATTTTGCAGGTGCCCCGGATAAATGACAACTACTGCTGAGCGACCGGGTGCAAAAAGGGTTGTTGCAGGGATCTCTTGCTTGATTGCGGCGCTACATTTCGTTTACATAGATGAAATGAGAACTGGATCACGGAAATCATCATGAGTCCCACCACTTCCCGTTGGCCATTTATCTGTCTGCTTGCCCTCGTTATCTGGCGTCTGCTTCCGCTCTCTACCGAGCAGGAGATGGCTGCTGCCAACCGTGCCTGGCGTACCGGTCACTTCGATGAGGCGACCCGGATCTGGTTGCCACTGGCGGCGCAGGGGCAACCCCGGGCGCAAGCCTTGATGGGCTGGAGCCATGAGGTGGGGCAGGGGAGCGAGCAGGATATCCATCAGGCCATCAGCTTCTATCTGCAGTCGGCGCAGGCAGGGGATCCCTTCGGCCAATACCGGCTGGCAGAGCTCTATCTGCGCGGTGTCGGGGTCGAGCGAGATCTGCGCCAAGCCTTTCAGTGGATGGATCAGGCAGCCCGTAACGGTGACGTCCCGGCCATGCTGAAAGTCGGCGTCCTTCATCTGATGGGGGTCAGCGGCAGGGTCGATTTGCCTCAGGCGAAACAGTGGCTCTATCAGGCAGCACAAAAGGGCAACAAGCTGGCGCTTCAGGTGCTGCAAGAGCTGGCGCTGGCAGAAGAGGGGAGCAGTGACTTTGACTTCAACTGGCAATCCCTGCTTGGCGAATAGTCGGCAGGCGACTCATTTGACTGTAGAAAATATCTGCAAATCCGATACAGCACGCCCGACTTCTGGTAGCATGGGGCCGTTTTGGCTTGGTTTGTCACGTTAGACATGTGGTTTACGTGTCAGGCCGTCTTCGCAAAGTGCTGTGGAGAACCAAAACATCACCTTTTTGAATCTCTTTTCCATCCCGCATGTGACCTTTGGTAGGGGTCACCACTGTATAAGGAAACACATAATGCCAATCATTACTCTGCCTGACGGCAGCCAACGTCAATTTGCCCACTCTGTTTCCGTCATGGATGTGGCTGCGGACATCGGTCCCGGTCTCGCCAAGGCGTGCATTGCCGGTCGGGTAAACGGTGAACTGGTGGATGCGTGCGAGCTGATCGAAGCCGATGCTGCGCTGGCTATCATCACCGCCAAAGACGAAGAAGGTCTGGACATCCTGCGCCACTCCTGCGCCCACTTGCTGGGTCATGCTATCAAGCAACTTTGGCCCCAGACCAAGATGGCCATCGGTCCTGTCATCGACAACGGCTTCTACTATGACGTTGATCTTGACCGTACCCTGACCGATGAAGATCTGGCTGCCCTGGAAGAGCGCATGCTGGCGCTGGTAGCCAAGGATTACGACGTCATCAAGAAGAAAGTCTCCTGGCAAGAAGCGCGCAATGTATTCGAGGCGCGCGGCGAGTCTTACAAAGTCGAAATCCTGGATCAGAACATTGCCCGTGATGACCAGCCAGGTCTCTATCATCACGAAGAGTACATCGACATGTGTCGCGGCCCGCACGTGCCCAACATGCGTCACTGCCACCACTTCAAGTTGCTGAAGATGTCCGGCGCCTACTGGCGTGGCGACTCCAACAATAAGATGCTGCAGCGTATCTACGGTACCGCCTGGGCTGACAAGAAGCAGCTCAAGGCCTATCTGCAGCGCCTAGAGGAGGCAGCCAAGCGCGACCACCGCAAGATTGGCAAGCAGCTCGACCTGTATCACATGCAGGAAGAAGCACCCGGTATGGTGTTCTGGCACAACGATGGCTGGACCATCTTCCGTGAGCTGGAAACCTTTATCCGCGGCAAGCTCAAAGAGTACGACTATCAGGAAGTGAAAGGTCCGTTCATGATGGACCGCGTTCTGTGGGAGCGTTCAGGTCACTGGGAGAAATACGCCCAGGCCATGTTCACTACCCAGTCCGAAAACCGCGAGTACGCCATCAAGCCGATGAACTGCCCGGGTCACGTCCAGATCTTCAACCAGGGTCTGAAGTCCTACCGCGATCTGCCGCTGCGTATGGCCGAGTTTGGTTCCTGCCACCGCAACGAGCCGTCCGGTTCCCTTCACGGTCTGATGCGGGTGCGCGGCTTCACTCAGGATGACGCTCACATCTTCTGTACCGAAGAGCAGATCATGGAAGAGGTCTCCGGCTGTATTCGTATGGTCTATGACGTCTACGGTACCTTTGGCTTCGAGAACATCGTGGTCAAGCTCTCCACTCGTCCCGAGCAGCGTATCGGCTCCGACGAGATGTGGGATCGCGCCGAGAAAGCACTGGCCGAAGCGCTGGAACTCAACGGTCTGAAGTACGATCTGCAGCCGGGTGAAGGGGCGTTCTACGGTCCCAAAATTGAATTTACCCTGCACGATTGCCTTGATCGTGCGTGGCAATGTGGTACCGTGCAGCTCGACTTTGCCCTGCCTGGTCGTCTGGGTGCCACTTATGTGGGCGAAAACAACGATCGCCATGTACCTGTGATGATCCACCGGGCCATCTTGGGTTCTATCGAGCGCTTCATCGGTATTCTGACTGAAGAGTACGCCGGTCTGTTCCCGACCTGGTTGGCACCGACTCAGGCTGTGGTCATGAATATCACGGACAATCAGGCCGATTATGCGGTGAAAGTAGCCAAAGCATTGAATGATGCGGGCCTTCGCGCAAAAGCGGACTTGAGAAATGAGAAGATTGGCTTTAAAATCCGCGAGCATACTTTGAAGCGAGTACCTTTCATGCTGGTCTGCGGCGATAAAGAAGTTGAAGCCGGTAAGATTGCAGTACGGACTCGTAAAGGGGCTGACCTGGGCACTTATCCTGTTGAAGAGTTCATCGCTCTGTTGACCCAGGAAGTTCAGACCCGCGGACAAAAGAAAGTGGAGGAATAAGCTATAAAAGGCGGAAAAAAACTGGGCAAGCAACCGCAAGCCCGCGCTCACCGGATCAATGAAGAGATCCGTCTGAAAGAAGTTCGTCTGACTGGTCTGGATGGTGAAGCCATTGGCATTACCTCCATTCAGGATGCTCTGAACTTGGCCGCAGAGGCCGGAGTTGATCTGGTAGAGATCAGTCCAAATGCTGAGCCGCCCGTTTGCCGGATCATGGATTACGGCAAATTCCTCTACGAAAAGAGCAAAACAACCAAAGAACAGAAGAAAAAGCAGAAAGTCGTCCAGGTTAAGGAAATCAAATTCCGTCCTGGCACTGACGAAGGCGACTATCAGGTAAAACTACGCAACCTGGTTCGCTTTCTGGAAGACGGGGACAAGGCTAAGGTCACCCTGCGCTTCCGTGGTCGTGAAATGGCCCACCAGGATCTTGGTATCAAGGTTCTGGAGCGCGTCAAGAACGATCTGGAAGAGTTGGCCGTAGTCGAGTCGTTCCCGAAAGTCGAAGGCCGTCAAGCTGTGATGGTCCTCGCACCTAAGAAGAAATCTTAAGGCCCACAAGAAATTGACTCATGGGGCTTGCCCCATGAGTTGGTTCGCCTTGCGATTTTGTTGTCACTCACAATGCGGAGTATGAAATGCCGAAGATGAAAACCAACCGGGGTGCTGCAAAGCGCTTCAAGAAGACTGGCTCGGGTCGCTTCAAGTGCAAGCACAACCACCTGCGTCACATCCTGACCAAGAAGAGCAGCAAGCGTAAGCGTCAGCTGGGGCCGAAATTCATGGTTTCTGCTGCCGACCACAAACGTGTTGTCGCTTGTCTGCCGTACGCATAAGGGGGGATGTGAAAAATGCCAAGAGTTAAACGTGGTGTGACTGCTCGAGCTCGTCACAAGAAAGTAATGAAAGCCGCCAAAGGTTACTACGGCGCCCGTTCCCGTGTTTACCGCGTAGCGGTACAAGCGGTAACCAAAGCTGGTCAGTATGCCTACCGTGACCGTCGCCAGAAAAAGCGTCAGTTCCGTCAGCTGTGGATTGCGCGTATCAACGCTGCAGCCCGTCAGAACGGTCTGTCCTACAGCCGTCTGATCAACGGTCTGAAGAAGGCTTCTATCGAGATCGATCGTAAGATCCTGTCCGATATCGCCGTTCACGACAAAATGGCTTTCACCGCCCTGGTTGAAAAAGCTAAAGCAGCTCTGGTTTAATCCAGTTCTGTTATAAACGCTAAAAGGAGGCTCAGGCCTCCTTTTTTGTGTTTGTCATTCACGGTTTCACATTACTTTTCCCTTTCTCCCATCCATATTCTGTCCACTGTTTTACACGCGCTACAGTTTTCTCCATACAAGGCGATATGTGCGAGATGACCTGTTAAACAAATGGCTTATATGCCAACAAACTAGGTGTTTGTTCTAATATTTCAGGAGTGGCGGTGAGTCGATGAGACTCGCTTGATATAACAAAATGATTTGTAGGGAGAAAAGCCCACCTTAACTATGGTCAGCGAAGGGGCTTTTTTTGTATTATTCCCCTCTTGACCTTATTTAGCCTAAAGGCTCCTGTACCGGGAGTGGTGACGAGGAAGACATGCAACAGCTTGAAGAAGTAGTCGGCCAAGCCAGAGCCGAAATTGAGGGCGTGAGCGATATCGCGACCCTCGACGAAATCCGGGTCAAATATCTGGGTAAAAAGGGCTTTTTTACCGAGCAGATGAAGGGCCTGGGCGCCTTGTCTGCCGAAGAGCGTCCCGCCGCGGGCGCCGTGATCAACCAGGCCAAACAGCAGGTTCAGGATGCGCTGAACGAGCGTCGTGAAGCACTCGAAGTCGCCGTGCTGAACCAGAAGCTGGCTGCCGAGACCATCGACGTCAGCCTGCCGGGCCGCCGCATCGAGAATGGCGGTCTGCACCCGGTAACCCGCACCATCGAGCGCATCGAGCGCCTGTTTGGCGAGATGGGCTTCAAGGTTGCCCGTGGTCCCGAGATTGAAGATGGCTTTCACAACTTCGATGCGCTGAATATTCCGGCTCATCACCCGGCGCGTACCGATCACGATACCTTCTACTTCAATCCTGATCTGATGCTGCGTACCCACACCTCTGGTGTGCAGATCCGCACCATGGAGCATCAGCAGCCGCCGATCCGCATCATTGCACCGGGCCGCGTCTATCGTAACGACTACGACATGACCCACACCCCGATGTTCCATCAGGTTGAAGGCCTGCTGGTTGACGAGCATGCCAGCTTTACCGAGCTGAAGGGCATTCTGCACGACTTCCTGCGCAACTACTTCGAGGAAGACCTGACCATTCGCTTCCGTCCTTCCTACTTCCCGTTCACCGAGCCGAGCGCCGAAGTAGACGTGATGGGCAAGAACGGCAAGTGGCTGGAAGTGCTGGGCTGCGGCATGGTGCACCCGAACGTACTGCGTTCGGTCGGCATCGATCCGGAAAGATACTCCGGCTTTGCCTTCGGCATGGGCGTTGAGCGCCTGACCATGCTGCGTTACGGGGTCAACGACCTGCGTGCCTTCTTCGAAAACGACCTGCGCTTCCTCAAGCAGTTCAAGTAAGGGCGAGAGAACATGAAATTCAGTAAATCCTGGGTGATGGAGTGGGTCCGCACCGAGTTGAGTGACAATGCACTGGCCGAGCAGATCACCATGGCCGGTCTGGAAGTTGACGCCGTGGAAGCGGTGGCTGGCCAGTTCAACAATGTGGTGGTGGGTGAAGTGGTCGAGTGCGCCCAGCATCCGGACGCCGACAAGCTACGGGTGACCAAAGTCAACGTGGGTGAAGCCGAGCTGCTGGACATCGTCTGCGGCGCGCCAAACTGCCGTCAGGGCCTGAAAGTGTGCGTGGCCAAAGTAGGGGCGACCCTGCCGGGTGATTTCACCATCAAGAAAGCCAAGCTGCGTGGCCAGCCGTCCCATGGCATGCTCTGCTCTTTCAGTGAGCTGGGTATCGACGTTGAAGCCGATGGCATCATCGAGCTGCCGGCCGATGCCCCCATCGGTACCGATATTCGCGACTACCTCAATCTAAACGACGTCTCCATCGACGTGGATCTGACTCCGAACCGTGCCGATTGCCTCGGTATAGCCGGTCTGGCTCGTGAAATTGGCGTGCTCAACAGCGTGGACGTGGTCGAGCCGACCTGGACACCTGCAGTTGCCACCATTGACGCAACTTTCCCGATCCGGGTTGAAGCAACCGCCGATTGCCCCCGTTATCTGGGGCGCGTCATTAAGGGGCTGAACCTGCAGGCTCAGAGCCCGCTCTGGATGCAAGAGAAGCTGCGCCGTGGTGGTATCCGCTCCATCGACGCCATTGTCGACATCACCAACTACCTGCTGCTGGAATACGGTCAGCCGATGCACGCTTTCGATCTGGCTACCCTGGAAGGGGAACTGGTGGTGCGTTGTGCCCACGCTGACGAGCCGATGACCCTGCTCGACGGCAACGAAGTGAAGCTCAAAGAGACCACCCTGGTGATTGCCGATGCCAAAGGTCCTGCCTGCATGGCCGGTATCTTCGGTGGCAACCGCACCGGTGTATCCGAGACCACAACTGACATCCTGCTGGAGTGCGCCTTCTTCGCGCCGCTCTCCATCACCGGCCGTGCTCGCGCTTACGGTCTGCACACCGACTCTTCCCATCGCTTCGAGCGCGGGGTTGATCCGGAGCTGCAAGCCAAGGTGATGGACCGTGCAACTCGCCTGCTGCTGGATATCTGCGGCGGCGAAGCGGGTCCGGTCATCGAGGTCAAATCCGATGCCCATCTGCCGAAAGCGGCACCCATCAAGCTGCGTCGGACCAAGCTCGACAAGGTGATCGGTATCAGCGTAGCGGATGCTCAGGTGGTCGAGATCCTGACTCGCCTCGGCATGCAAGTCACTGTGGATGCTGACGGTTGGACTGCGCTGGCACCCTCTTGGCGTTTCGATATCGCCATCGAGGAAGACCTCATCGAGGAAGTGGCTCGCATCTACGGCTACAACAACATCCCGAACCTGAAACCCGCTGCTTCCTTGGCGATGGTGGAGCAGGCAGAAGGGCAGGTGACCCTGAAGCGCGTGCGCGACCTGCTGGTTGACCGCGGTTTCCAGGAAGCGATCACCTACAGCTTCGTTGATCCCAAGACCCAGCAAACCCTGTTCCCGCAGAGCGATGCCATCGTGCTGCCGAACCCGATCTCGGTCGAGATGTCCGCCATGCGGGTCTCTCTGTTCCCGGGTCTGGTGCAGGCCGTCGTTTACAACCAGAACCGTCAGCAGCCGCGCGTGCGTCTGTTCGAGCAGGGTCTGCGTTTCATCAAGGATGAAAGCGCCGAGAATGGCATCCGTCAGGAGCCGATGCTGGCCGGTATCATCACCGGCAACCAGAGCGACGAGCACTGGGATATCAAAACCCGCGCAGCCGACTTCTTTGATTTGAAAGGGGATCTGGAAGCGGTGCTGGACTTGACCGCCGAAGGGGCCACCTTTACCTTCGAGCGTACCGAGCACAGCGCCCTGCACCCGGGCCAGAGCGCAGCCATCCTGCGCAATGGCGAGATCATCGGCCACATCGGCGTGATCCACCCGAGCCTCGAGAAGAAGCTGGGCCTCAAGAGCCGTGCGGTGATGTTTGAGCTGGAGCTGGACAAGCTGACCCCGGCCAAGGTGCCGGTGGCTGCCGAAGTTTCCAAGTTCCCGGCGAACCGTCGCGACATTGCTGTGGTGGTCGATCGTCAGGTTCTGGCAGGTGATGTGCTTGCGGTAATTAAAAAAGTTGGCGGAAATCAGGTAGTTGGAATAAACTTGTTTGACGTATACCAGGGTGCTGGTATGGCAGAGGACAAGAAGAGCCTGGCCATCAGTCTTGTATTGCAAGACACCCAGCGCACCCTGGAGGAGAAAGAGATTGCCGAGACCGTAGACAATGTCGTGCGGGCCCTTGGTGAAGAGTTGAATGCATCCTTGAGGGATTGATCTATGGCGCTTACCAAAGCCGACATTGCAGAGCACCTGTTCACCCAGCTCGGGATGAGCAAGCGTGAAGCCAAAGATATGGTGGAAGCCTTCTTTGAGGAAATCCGACAGGCGCTTGAGCGTGGTGAACAAGTCAAGATTTCAGGCTTCGGTAACTTTGACCTTCGTGAGAAGAATCAGCGTCCCGGACGCAACCCCAAGACGGGCGAGGATATTCCGATCAGCGCCCGCCGCGTGGTGACCTTCCGGCCTGGCCAGAAGCTCAAGGCCAGGGTAGAAAATGTTGAACCCAACGAGTGATAAAAAGCCAGGCAGATGCCTGGCTTTTGTTTTCAGATGACTAAATTCCCCGTTTTTCTTCTGGGTGCCGTACTGGCACTGCCATTGCACGCCGAGCCTTTGCAGACCACTGTGCTGCCGTTGGCGCCGGCGACCCAGGCTTATGTAAATTCACTGAGTCAGCTTTCGCTCTGCTATCCTGCGTCGCTTCCTCCACCATACCTGATGGCCGAGGGGGGACTGCTCAAGGATCGTCTCGCCCGGTTGCAGGAGCTGTTCCCGGTTCCCCTCGTGCTCAAAGAGTTGCCCGATTGGCAGACATTGCGCAACGGGCTCGCAGAGGGTGACTGTGACATCATTCCCTATGTCGGAACCCGCAAGAAGGCCGTGGAGGGCATGCGGTTAAGCCGTCCGATGATGGAGACCGATGCCGCCATCCTCTACAAGGGTGAAAATCTCAAACAGGCCCGCTTTCTGGTCTACTCGGTGGCAGACTCTGCCCGCCTGCTGCACGAGCTCTATCCCCAGGCACGTATTATTTCCCTAAAAAGCGGAGAGAAGGTATACGACGCGCTGCAGAGTGGCAAGGGTGATGCCTATCTGGGGGACTATCTGCAACTGCGCTATCTGATGCGCGAGTTTCCTGCCGATGGTTTGCGCCTGCGCCGCCTGTTTGGTGAGGATCGGATCATCAGCTATCGACTGATGATGCGCGATCAGCCGGAGTTGGCCAATCTGGTGGACACCCTGATCCGTCATATGCCCGCCGGTACTATCTATACCGATCTGGCCCGTTATCTCGATCAGGGGTCGCTCTACGTCAACCAGCCCCACTTCAGCGATACCGAACAGGCCTGGTTATCCGGCCGCGGGCGCACCATTCGCCTGGTGGTCAATCCCGAGTTGATGCCCTATAGCGGTGTCAATGATCTGGGAGAGGCGAAGGGGTGGAGCGCGGATGTGTTGCGCTGGGTAACCCAGGAGACCGGCCTGAAATACAAGCTGGTGCCTGCCGCCAGCAAGGCGGAGGCCGTAGAAAAGCTGCGCCGTGGTGAGGCGGATATGATGTCCGGCTTGCCGGAATCCCCGGCATTGACGGATCAGTTCATTTTCAGTCGGACGATCTCCACCAACCGGTTTGCCTTGATCAGCAAGCGCAAGTTGGCTGCCGATCGCATTACCCAACTCAAGCGGCAGCGTATTCTGGTGCCTGAATCCCTCTATGATCCCTCCTTGCTCGCCCTGCTCGGAGATCAGGAGTGGGTTCGCACCGACGGCATCGAGCAGGGGCTTGCAGCGATCAAACAGGGCAAGGCTGACGCCATGCTGAGCGAGCTATATCAGCTGCAATATCCCCAGCGTACCAACTTGCTGGAAGGGCTCGATATCGAGGAGCTGGAAGATCGTTTCAGTCTTGGCTTTGCCATCAACAAGAGTCAGACCGAACTGGCCGGAGTGATGGATCGCAACCTGATGGCGCTGACCAGCACCCAGATCGACGAACTTAACCAGCGCTGGCGCCGCTTGCTCGTCGTGCAGCAGCCCGGCGTGAGCTACGCTGCCTGGTTTGGCTCCATTGCCATGGCACTGTTGATCAGCGGTATCGTCATCGGCGGGATCTGGCGGTCTCGTCAGCAACTGGCACGGGAGGTGGCCCAGCGTCACGCCGCCGAGAAGGCGCTGGCCATCGAGAGCGAGCTGCGGGAAACCATGTTTCAGGCGTTGCCGGTGCCCGTCTATCTGCGCAACAGCCAGGGCAAGGTGATCAAATCCAATAAACAGGGGCGACGTCTGGCCCTGCGCTATTCGCAGCAGTTGATGTTGCCGCCGGTACAGCCTCAGAAGAGTGAAGGGGAGTTGGTGCTGGGGGATCAGGTCTTCGCCTATGCCCAGCATCCGCTGCGGCTGGACAAGCAGGCACCTGCCACCGATCTCATCGCCCTGTCGGATATCAGTGTGCTGCGTGAGCAGGCCCGTTTTCTGCGTCAGGCAGAGCGCCGCCTGCGCGCCCTGACCAATACCGTGCCCGGCGTGGTGCTGCAGTTTATGTTCGAGCGGGGACGGGTAGGGGGTATCGAGTTTATCAGCCGGGGCTGTTACGAGCTGCTGGGGCTGGCGAGTCAGCAGATCCGTCGTGAGCCCAAACGGGTGCTCATTATGCTGGAGCGCGAGGATCGCCGCCGGGTACGCCGTGAGATGTTCGCCATGTTGCAGGCTGGCAAACCCTTCGCATTCACCATGCGCTACCACCATCCGACCAAGGGTCTGCGCTGGTTGCAGCTCTATGGCCGTGGCCGCAGTCAGCCGCAGGGGTGGCGAATTTATGCGGTGATGCAGGATGCCACTGCCAGGGTCGAGCAGGATCAGGCATTGCAGCACTCCCATGAGCAGGCGCAACAGGCAGTGCTGGCCAAGGGGCGCTTTCTGGCCGCCATCAGCCACGAGATCCGCACGCCGATGAACGCCATGCTCGGCTTGCTGGAGTGGCTGGCCAGCACTCCTTTGTCGAGAGAGCAAGACTCTGCGCTGGCGCGGGTGCGTCAGGCGGGGGATGAGCTGCTCGGCCTGCTCAACGATGTGCTCGACTTTAGCCGCAACGAAAACAGCAAACTCTCCCTCTCGCCGCAACCCACCGATTTTGCCGAGCTGTGTGAGCACGTGGCGGCAGTGCACTGGACCAAGGCGCGGGCCAAGGGATTGCAACTGCGCCTTAAGTTGGATCCGGCTCTGCCAGCCCTGCAGACCCTCGACCCTCACCGGGTACGGCAAGTGCTCCACAACCTGCTCTCCAATGCCATCAAGTTCAGCCTGCGTGGGGAAGTGGTGCTGTGGGCCGAGGTGGTCGCATCGACCTTGCGCTTTGGTGTGGATGATCAGGGACCGGGGATCACCGCCAAGATGCGCACCACGCTCTTTATGCCATTCGAGCAGTTTGCCGTTGAAGGCCAGCTGCGGGCGCCGGGCACCGGTCTTGGTCTGGCGATCTGCAAGCAGCTGATCGAGCAGATGGGTGGGCTTATCGATGTCGAGGGGCGTGTTGGTGGCGGTAGCCGCTTCTACTGCGAGCTGCCCCTGAAGCGGGTGCAGCAGGAGCCGGACTGGCTGCCCAATGTGCGGCAGCTGGCACTCTCTTTACCCCATGATGAGGCGCAAGCGCTGTCGCCCTGGCTCAGTCGCTTGGGGATCGCCACCGTCAGCAACGCCGTTGATACGCTGCAAGCGGAGGTGGACGAGAAGGGGCTCTACTATTGGGCCTGGCAAGGGGAGTCCTGGGTGCCCGGGACCATCATCACCCTGCTGCAGCCACGGCTGACCCCGGATCAACCGGTCGCAGGCACCCAGCCCGGGCTCGGCATGCGGGTTCTGCTGGTTGAAGATCACGATGTCAATCGCGAGCTGATCAGCCTGCAACTGGGGCAACTTGGTGCCAGCGTTATCACTGCCGCCAACGGGCAGCTGGCGCTGGAGATGCTGGCGCAGCAGGAGGTGGATTTTGTGCTGACCGATCTGCAGATGCCGGTGATGAACGGGGCCGAGCTGTGCAGGCAATTGCGCCAATCCGCTCGTTGGGCCCGTCTGCCGGTCTATGTGATCACCGCAGATCTCAGTGATCAGGCGGCAAGGGAGCTGCAATCCTGCGGTTGCGATGGCCATCTGGACAAGCCGGTCGCCCTCAAGGAGCTGGCGACCTTGCTGCGCCATATTGCCAAAGAGGGGAGCAATGTTGTCGCCCCGACACCGGTTGCCTCGCTGCTGACCGATGAACTGGCCGCCCTTTATCTGAAGGCTACCCGTGATGATTTGGCCGAACTTGAGCGCTGCAGCACAGAAGAAGATGAAGTTGGCGTGAATGCTGCTTTACACAAGTTGAAGGGGGCCGCCAGAATGGTAGGGGCGACTGCGTTGGTGGCGGTCATTGAAGAGTGGCAACAGGCGCCCCATCCGATGCTGCAAGCCAGATTGAACCGGGCACTGGATGAGTTCAGCCAGCAGTTTTCAAAGAGGGCTCAAGATGATCATCACTGATGAAGAATTACTGGCGTTGCTCGATTCGGAAGAGCATGAGGCGGCAGGATTTTGCCCCATTGTGCTCTATGCCCTCGACAGCACCGCCCATGAGTTGGCCAGCACCATGACATTGCCCTCCTATGTCACGCTGCACCGTACCCGACCGGATGCCTGCTGGCAGTGGGAAGGGTTGTTTGCGGCAGGTGCCATTGCCCTTTACGACCCCGCCGCTCATCAGCAGGCGGACTATTTCCCCCAGTTGCAGCAGCATGAGGGGATCTACGCTATCGGCGAGGATTGGCTGGGGGGGCTTGCCGCCAGTTACCGTAACTGGTGCAACTGGCTGGCCGCTAACAAGGTGCTGCTGCTCGAGGATCACCCGTTTCAGGGGATGCAATTGCAACAGACAATCGCCGGGTTGGGGCTCTCCTGTCAGTGGGTACAGGATGAATCGGCCTGTCTTGCGGCATTGTCGGCGGGCGACATCAGCCTGCTGGTGTGCGATCTCAGTCTGGTGGAGCAAGATGCCATCAGTCTGCTGATGAACCAGCCCCAGTTGCAGGAGGCCGGGCTGCCCATTGTGCTGCTTTCGGCCCATGAGCAGACGCTGATCGACGGTGCCCGCCGCCTGCTGCACGATGCCGGTTTCAACATTCTGGCGGCACTGGCCAAGCCGCTTGATTGCGACGAGCTGCTAAGGTTGCTGCGTCGACTCTATCTGGGCCCGCTGCGTCAACAGCGCTTGAGCGGCCAGCGCCGCACCATCCGCCGGTGGCAGGGGGAGGTGCAGGGTCAGCTAGGGCTGCTCTCCAGTCCCGCGACCCCTCATCCGGTTTGGCTGGCGGTAACGGGTTTACCCAGCCGCTGGGAGGCGCTCAAGGATTGGCTGACGGAGCAGTCGCGTACCCCAGCCGAACTGACCCTGCTGATCCACCGTCGTGACCACCTGCTCGGCAATGCCGATCGCTTCGCGCTGGTGCTGCAAGCCAGTCTGGCGGGGAGCAAGCTTGCGCTGCTGCTAGATAACAGCCAGCATCTGCCATTCGATCTGCTGGAGCGTTTGCCGCTGCAAGCCTTGCTGCTGGGGCAGGGGATCTTGCCGGAGATGGAGTCCTTGACCGGTGACTCCCTGCTGGGGCGTTTTATGGTCCGGGTTCGGGAGCTGGGGATCGCCGTCTATCTGGATGATCCTTACAACCTGCTCGACGTCGAGGTGTGGCGAGAGCGCGGTATGACGGGGCGCTGGTAAGCCATGCCGCGCTACCTCTGCTGGCCCATGCACCGGGAGCGCCTTGGCAAAGGGCTGGAGGGCTGGCCCCATCCGTTTTCCCGGGCCGCGCTGCCACTGGCGATGCAGGTCTCCGGGGTGCCTTGCCTGCTGCGCGAGCTGCATGGGGTGGCGCCTGCCCGCATGCTGGCCGCTTACGATGCATTGAGTGAAGAGAGCATCTATCTGCGCTTTATGCGTCCGAAACGGACGCCGCCACCGGAACAGGTGGCCCAATTTCTCAATTACCATCCCGAACAACAGATCTCGCTGTTGCTGACCGATCTTGCCGGTGAGCCGCTGGCTCAGGCGCAATCAATCCGCCGCCGCCTTCATCCCGATCGGGCGGAGTTTTCTTGCATCGTGGCGGATCACTTCCAGCACAAGGGGGCGGGGCGACGGATTCTGCTGGCGCTGGCACTGCTGGCCAGAGCGGACGGGATCCGGGAGTGGACGGCGGAAGTGCTGGCCCAGAACCGGCCCATGCTGACTCTGCTCAAGCGCCTTGGTTTGCCGCTGACCCTGGTAACCGGGCGGGAGATGGTCTTTGTCAGGCTGGATCTGTCGGTACTGGATGCCTGGTTATCCGCACCGCCAGCGGCGCCGCTTAAGACCAAGGGCGAATAGTGACACTTTTTTCCCTGTGCTAAGGTCACATTTATTGTGCGGGGATAGACGGAGCAGCTTATGGCGCAGTCATATAAACATATCGTGATCCTGACCGGCGCGGGGATCTCTGCCGAATCCGGCATCAAGACTTTTCGTGCCTGCGACGGTTTGTGGGAAGAGCACAAGGTCGAGGACGTGGCGACCCCCGAGGGGTATGCCCGGGATCCCGAACTGGTGCTGCGCTTTTACAATTCCCGCCGCAAACAGCTGCAACAGCCCCAGGTTCATCCCAATCCGGCCCACTATGCGCTGGCCCGCCTCGAGCGACTGCTGCCCGGCACAGTCACCCTGGTCACCCAGAACATCGACAATCTGCATGAGAGCGCGGGCAGCAAGAACCTTATCCATATGCACGGGGAGCTGCTCAAGGCCCGCTGCCCCGAGTCCGGTCAGGTGATCGAGTGGCGCGGCGATCTCCATCAGGACGAGCTCTGCTCCTGTTGCCAGTTCCCCCAGCCGATGCGTCCCCATGTGGTCTGGTTTGGCGAAATGCCGCTCGGGCTGGATCGCATCTATAGTGCGCTGGCCCAGTGCGATCTCTTTATCTCCATCGGCACCTCTGGCGCTGTCTATCCGGCCGCCGGGTTTGTCCATGAAGCGGGATTGAACGGGGCGCACACCATCGAGCTCAATCTCGAACCGAGCGAGGTAGGTAGCCAGTTTGACGAAAAACGCTATGGCCCAGCCTCCCTGCTGGTGCCCGCCTATGTCGATGAGTTGCTGGAGGCGTGCGGCATTCATCAACCGAGGCAAGTCGAGGGGCACAACTGGATGGAGATGCGCGGTCCCTGAGCTACTGTGCGACGGGACAGTTGCAATGGTTCGGTGAAATCGCCACACTGGCAACCATTTAAAAAATGGGACGCAGTTGGCGCAAATTACCATGACCGCAGTAAAGCAATGGATCGCTTTTTTTCTCCTGATGCTGGCCAGTGCCAGCGCATCGGCCTCCATCCCCCTGATGACTCTGGTACTGCCAGATGGCCAGCAGGTGACCCTCGATGAGGCGGCCATCTCTGCCTTGCCACAGACCGAATTCACCACGACTACTCCCTGGACTCAGGGCGCCCACCGCTATCGCGGGCCGACCCTGTCAGCCGTGCTGGCGGCGCAAGGGATCCCGGATGCTCGCAAGATCGCCGTCTCGGCCCTCAACGGTTATCAGCAGGTGGTGGATCTGGCCCTGTTTGACGGCGTGCCGCTGACCCTGGTACGTCAGGAGGACGGCAAACCGCTGACCCGGCGCAACAAGGGGCCGCTCTGGCTGCTCATCCCGTTCACCACCTATCCCAAGCTGGACGTGCCCGCCATCCATAACTGCATGGTGTGGCAGGTGACCCGCATCGAGATCGTCGATTGATGGGGCTATCCCGCCAAAATCTGCTGTTGGTTGCGGTGTCGCTGCTGTTTCTGCTCTCGTCTGGCAGCAGCCTCTATCTGCAATATCGGCAGGAGCAGCTAGTCGATACCTTCTACCGCAATGTCCACTGGAACATCAGCCAGGTAATGCTCGAATCCCAGCGTTTCCTCTACGACCTGCAGCTCTATCGGGCTGGCAGACAGTCGATGGAGACCCTGAGCCTCGATTACGATCTGCTGTGGAACCGGCTCGACATCTTCCTCATCAGCAGTGAAACCGCCGAGATGCGCCAGCGGCACGGGCTCGGCAAGGTGCTGGCCACCCTGTTCGAGCAGATCAAGCAGCTCGAACCCCAGATGGAGGCCGGTGCGCTGCGCGAGGGGGCTGAGCTTGCCCGCTTGCAGGAGGCGATCGCCAGCCAGACCCGTCTCGTCGAACAGATAGGGGATCAGATCCTCTCCGGTCAGGAGCGGGAGCATTCGGTCAGCCAGATCCGCAACAGCCTGTTCTGGCTGCAGATCTGGCAACTGATCCTGTTGCTGACCGGTGGCGCTCTGGTCGCTGCCCTCATTCGTGCCAATCTGGCGAACCGTCGGCTTGCCCTGCTCGATCCCCTGACCCAGCTTGGCAACCGCCGTGCCCTGCAGGAGCAGCTCTCTCGCGCTCTGCATGCCGATGATGTGAGCGCTTTGGTGGTGCTCGATCTCAAGCGCTTCAAGCAAGTCAATGATCTGCTGGGTTATCAGGTCGGTGATCGGCTGTTGCAGATGGTGGCCAACAAGCTGCAGCAGGCCCATGGCAGCCACGCTTACCGGCTCGGCGGTGACGAATTTGCCGTGGTGCTGACCAAGGCGGATGATGCGCTGGAAACCGCCATTCATGAGCTGGTGGATCTGCTCCATTTCGAGTTCGTGACCCGGGAGTGCAGCTTCGATCTGGCCTGTCGGCTCGGGGTTGCCAAGGCGCAGCAGCAGGATGTCGCCCGGCTGCTGGATCAGGCTATCCTGGCCCTCAATCAGGCCAAGCGTAGCCAGGAGGGGGCGATCAGCTGGTTTGAGCCCTTCATGCTGCAGCAGTTGCAGCTGAGTCAGCAGCAGCTTCATCAGCTGCGAGAGTGGCTGGCGGGGCACGAGCCTGCACCGCTGCGAGTGGCATTGCAGGCGCTGACGGACGGACAGGGCAACGAGATGTGGCAATTGGCGCTTGAGTGGCGTGAGCTGGGGGCGCCTTGCCACATGCGCTGGCTGCAGGAGTGCGGCGTACTGGGGCCCGTGCTGGCCCGTGTGCTGCAAGCGTACGAGGCGCAGTATGCCGATGGTCGGGCACTGCTGGTCCCGTTCGACAACCAGGCCCAGCTGACCCATTTACTGGCCTATCTGCCGGAGGCTTCCCGTACGCCGCTGGTGCTGCTGATACCGACGCTGCAGCCGGATGGTGCCCTGCTGGCGGGATTGCGGCAGCAGGGTTGTACTCTGGCGCTCAGAGAGATTGGCAGCACCACCTCGGCACAGTTGGTAGCCGGCTGGCCTGTTCGCTACTGGCTGCCGCAGGGTGATGATGATGGCGAGTTGCTGCAACCTCTGGCCAGACGATTGGGGCTGGTGCCACTGCAAGTGCTGGCAGCCAGGGAGACCCGGTCGCTGGCCTGAGGGCAAAAGCGGTATTGCACGGCAGAGATAAAACGAAACAAGGCGACCCCGAGGTCGCCTTGTTTCGTTTATTGCCCCTGAACGTCAGGGGCAGGGCGCGCAAGATTGTCTGATCACCAGGTCAGGGTCGACGGTGATCAGGTGATTCTCCACCGCTTCGCCGTTGATCCGCGCCAGCAGGCGGGTGACGGCGAGGCGTCCCAGCTCCTCTTTGGGTTGGTTGACGGTGGTGAGTGGCGGCGACATAAATTCAGCCAGCGCCACATTGTCGTAGCCTACAATGGATAGGTCGCGCGGGATCACCAGCCCCGCCTGATGGGCGGCACTGATGGCCCCCATCGCCATCATGTCGTTGCAGACAAAGAGGGCAGTGGGCCGCTCGGGCAATGCCAGCAGACGGGTCATCGCCTGATGGCCGCTGGCGCAGTCAAAATCACCCTCCTGGATCCAATCTTGATTGAGCGTGAGACCTGCCTCCTGCAACGCCTGCTCAAAGCCAGCTTGGCGCTGGTTGGCGGGGGCGCGGCTGCTGGGGCCTGTGATGCAACCGATGGCGGTATGGCCCAGCTCAATCAGATGGCGGGTCGCCAGATAACCGCCATGGAAGGAGTTGTCAGCGATAAGATCCACATCCTCACTGACTAGCCCCCAATCCATCACCACCACCGGCAGGCTCTTGAGCCAGTCGAGCTGATTGAACACCTCTTGTTGGCCTTCGCTACACATGATCAGCAGGCCATCGACCCGCTTGCGCAGCATCATCTTGAGGTAGGAGAGGGCGGTCTCGGCCTGACCCTCGGTGTTGCCCAGCATCAGGTTGTAGCCCTGCTCGAAGCAGTAACGCTCCACCCCGCGCACCACTTCGGCAAAGAAGGGGTTGCTGGAGGTGGTGACCAGCATGCCGATACTGTTGGTCTCCTTCACCTTGAGGCTGCGAGCCACCAGACTCGGGGCATAGTTGAGCTCGCGCATGGCCGCAAAGACCCGCTCACGGGTCTCCTCGGCCACGAAACGGGTCTCGTTGATGACATGGGAGACGGTGGTGGTGGAGACCTGGGCCCTCGCCGCCACCTCCTTGATATTGGCCATCAGTTCTCCTGCGCAGTCTGCTCAAGCAGGAAGGTGTCGACCTCCTGCTTGCTCGGGATGGAGCTCTGGGCACCGAATCGGGTGACGGAGAGTGCCGCCGCCCCGTGGGCAAAGCGCACCGCGCTGTGGAAATCGGCACCCGCCAGTTCCGCCGCCAGCAGGGCGCCGTTGAAGGTATCGCCTGCGGCTGTGGTATCCACCGCCTTGACCCGAAAGCCCGGTATCAGCTGTTGCTGCTGGGCGTTGCTGCAATAGACCCCCTGCGACCCCAGGGTGATCATCACGTCCGCAATGCCCATCTGGTGGAAGCGGGCGGCCGCCTCGCGGGCACTCGCTTCGTCGGTGACTTTGACGCCGGTCAACAGCTCCGCTTCGGTCTGGTTGGGGGTGATAAGGTCGACCAGTGCCAGCAGCTCGCTTGAGAGCGGGCGGGCAGGGGCGGGGTTGAGCACCACCCGGGTGCCGTGGGCGCGAGCCAGCCGTGCAGCTTCATGGACGCTCTCGAGCGGCACTTCCAGCTGCAACAGCAGGGTGTGGGCGTCGGCGATCATCGCTTCGTGGTTTTTCACCACAGCCGGAGTGATGGCCCCGTTGGCTTCGGCGGAGATACCGATACTGTTCTCCCCCTCATCGCTCACATAGATGATGGCGATACCGGTCGGGAGCTTGGGATCGAGCTCGACGGCGCTGACGTCGATGCCATCTTTGGCAAAGCCGGCTTTCATCTGGTGGCCGATGGCGTCACCACCGATGCGGGCGATAAAGGAGACGGCGGCACCGAGGCGGGCGGCAGCGACTGCCTGATTGGCCCCCTTGCCACCGGGCACTACCTGATAGCTGTGGCCGGTCAGGGTTTCACCCGGGCGAGGAAAGTGGGGAACGCGCAGCACATGGTCTGCATTGACACTGCCCAGAACGACGAGACGATTCATGTTGACTACTCCTGATGCATCTTGGCTTGAACACTGTGATGGCGTGAGCTCAAGCCGGGAGGCACCTGAACGAAAGGGAAAAGGGGAGGCGAGCCTCCCCCTTGTGATTTATTTGCTGACCACTTGCAGCGGTACCGGAATGGATTTCTCGACCGGCTGACCTTTCAGCACCTTGTCGGCAGTCTCGACGCCGATGGCACCGATCAGGGCTGGTTGCTGGGCCACGGTGGCGGCCAGTTTACCCTTGGCAACGGCGGCTTTGCCATCGTCAGTGCCGTCGAAGCCGACGATCATCACCTCTTTACCGGCAGCTTGTACCGCGCGGATGGCACCCAGCGCCATCTCGTCGTTTTGGGCGAACACTGCCTGTACGGTCGGATGGGCGGCCAGCAGGTTTTCCATGACGTTCAGACCCTTGGTGCGGTCAAAGTCGGCAGGCTGGGAAGCCAGTACCTGCAGCTTGTTGGCCGCCACGGCCAGGGCAAAACCTTCACCACGGTCGCGGGCGGCGGAGGTACCGGCAATCCCTTCCAGCTGGATCACCTTGGCACCGGTACCCAGTTTCTCGGTGATAAAGTCACCGGCCAGCTTGCCGCCTGCCACGTTGTCGGAAGCAATGTGAGCCTTGACCTCACCCTGCGCAGCGCCGCGGTCCAGGGTCAGTACCGGAATGCTGGCGCGGTTGGCCAGACGGATAGCGTTGCCGACTGCTTCGGAGTCGGTGGGGTTGATCAGGATGGCGCCGACCTTGCGCACGGTGAGATCTTCCATGTTGGAGAGCTCTTTGGCCGGGTCATTCTGGGAGTCCAGTACCACCAGCTCGTAGCCAAGCTCCTTGGCTTTGGCTTCGGCACCCTCTTTCATGGTGACGAAGAAGGGGTTGTTGAGGGTGGAGACCACCATGGCCAGGGTTTGATCGGCGGCATGGGCGGTGCCCAGCACGGACATGATGGCGGCAGCGAGCAGGGTATTGAGCTTTTTCATCATTTCATTCCTTGTGTGTGGCTTGTCTTATCAACGATTGCTTTTGTTATCGATCATCACGGCAAGCAAGATCACGCTGGCCTTGGCGATCATCTGGTAATAGGAGGATACGTCGAGCAGGTTGAGGGCGTTATTCAGGAAGCCGATGATCAAGGCACCGATCAGGGTCCCCATGATGCGGCCCTTGCCGCCCATCAGGCTGGTACCACCCAGCACCACGGCGGCGATGGCATCCAGCTCGTAACCCATGCCCGCTGTCGGCTGGGCAGAGGAGAGGCGAGAGGTAACGATAAGCCCTGCCAGCGCCGAGAGCGCGCCGCACAGACCATACACCGCCAGCTTCACCCGATCCACATTGATACCAGAGAGGCGGGTAGCCGATTCATTGCCACCCAGCGCGTAGATGTAGCGACCGAGACGGGTGTGGTTGAGCATGAACCATGCGAGCAGGAAGACGATAGCCATCAGCCAGATGGGCACCGGCAGACCGAACAGGTAACCGGTACCGAGCCAGGCGAAATGATCGGCGCCGTCACTGAAACCGGTGGAGATGGGACGCCCCTCGGTATAGACCATGGTGATGCCGCGCAGAGCGGTCATGGTGACCAGGGTGGCGATAAATGCCTGTACCTTGCCCTTGGCAATGATGAGACCGCTGACGCCGCCCAGCAGGGCACCGGCACCCAGAGTGAGGGGCACCACCAGCCAGATTGGCAACTCCATGGCGACCATGGTGGCAGCCAGCGCACCGCACAGGGCGAGCACAGAACCGACCGACAGATCGATACCGGCGGTAAGGATAACCAGCGTCATACCGACCGCCATGATGGCGTTGACCGAGGTTTGGCGCAGGATGTTGAGGAGGTTGTCGGCGGTGAAGAAGTTGGGGCTCAGAAAGGAGACCACACCGATCAGGACCAGCAGCGCGACCAGGGATTTGTTCTCGATCCACCACGCCTTGCTCATAACGCCACGGCGGGAAAGGGTTTGGGTTGTCATTGGGATGCCTCTTGCTCTGCTTGCCACTGTTTACCGACTGCCGCCGCCATCAGCTTCTCCTGATTGGCATCGCGGGTGTTGAACTCTGCGCTGATGCGCCCTTCGTGCATCACCATGATGCGATCACTCATGCCGAGCACTTCCGGCATCTCGGAGGAGACCAGAATGATGCTCATCCCCTCCTTCTTGAACTGGTTGATCAGCTGATAAATTTCCTTTTTCGCCCCCACGTCGACGCCGCGGGTCGGCTCGTCGAGGATCAGCACCTTGGGCCGGGTCAGCAGCCCCTTGGCGATGGCCACCTTCTGCTGGTTGCCGCCGGAAAGCAGCTTTATCAGCTGATCCTGACTCGGAGTCTTGATGTTGAACAGGCGCACATAGTCGCTCACCGCCTGCCGCTCGGCCTTGCCGTCAATCTTGCCGTTGCTGATGAACTCGTCGAGGGCGCACAGACTCATGTTTTCGCGCACTGACAGCTCCAATACCAGCCCATCGCCCTTACGATCTTCAGAGATATAGGCGATGCCTGCGGCCAACCCGTCGGCCGGGCTTTTGGGCACCAGAGCATGACCGTCCACCGCCACTTCACCGGTGCTGATGGGGTTGGCGCCGTAGATCAGTTTCATCAGCTCGGTACGGCCGGAGCCCATCAGGCCGCTAAAGCCCAGAATTTCCCCCTGACGCAGGGAGAAACTCACCCCGCGCACGCCGGGACCGGCCAGATCTTTCACCTGCAGGCTGACGGGGCCAAGCTCGCGCTCAAGACGCGGGTACTGCTCTTCCAGTCGGCGGCCCACCATCATCTCGATGATCTTGTCTTCATCCAGATCGCTCACCGCCTTCTCGCCAATCCACTTGCCATCGCGCAGCACAGTGACCCGATCGCAGATCTCGAAGATCTCTTTGAGGCGGTGGGAGATATAGACGATGCCGCAACCCTGCTCACGCAGCTCGCGGATAACCTTGAACAGCTGTTCGGTTTCGGTGTCGGTCAACGCATCGGTGGGTTCATCCATGATGATGACGCTGGCATCGAACGACAGCGCCTTGGCGATCTCCACCATCTGCTGTTCGCCGATGGAGAGATCCCCGAGTCGGGTATCCGGCCCATGTTTGACGCCAAGTCGTGCCAGCAGGCCGCTTGCCCGCTCGCGCAGCTGTTTGTGGTCGATGCTGCCAAAACGGGTGCGCGGTTCGCGCCCGAGGAATATGTTGGCGGCAATCGACAACTCCGGCAGCAGGTTCAGCTCCTGGTGGATGATGCTGATCCCCTGATCCTGAGAATCGCGCGGCCCCTTGAAGTGGACCGACTGACCGCGGTAGCTGACACTGCCCGCATCGGCCTGATAGATGCCGGTCAGCACCTTCATCAGGGTGGATTTGCCGGCGCCATTTTCACCGAGCAGGGCCATCACCTGGCCCGGATAGACCCGCAGACCCGCTTCGTCGAGGGCGCGTACACCGGGGAAGGTCTTGACGATCCCGGTCAGCTCCAGAATGGGTGAGAGGGGGGAGGTTGTGCTCATTTGCAGCTTCCTTGAAGAGGCCTTCTTTGAAGAATGTCAGAACGCCACACCGGCGCAGAGGATCAGGTTGGCGTAGGGAGTCACCTCGCCGCTGCGCACGATCGCCTTGCTCTGGCGGGAGCGGGTTTTGAACTCCTCGTGCAGGCAGTATTCGATGGCGATGGGTTTGCCCTGGGCGGCTGCGTGGGCCTCAAGCTGATCGACCAGTGCCTGATGGGCGGCGGGGCTGATCTGCTTGATCTCGCTTGCCATGATCACCTTCTCCACCACCAGATCGGTGAGCAGGGCGGTCAGTACGGTTGCAAGGCTGGGCGTCCCCGCCATTAGCGCCAGATCGATCCGCTCCGGCCCTGCCGGAATGGGCAAGCCTGCATCGCAGACGGTGATCTCGTCGGTGTGGCCCATCTGTGCTACCAGAGCACTCAGGGGAGCATTGAGCAGTGCGCCTCGTTTCATACAGCACCTCATCAGGCCTTGGCCCGTCAATCTGTGAACCGCTAGGCAACCGGTTACGCAACCGGTTGCGTCATGGCGCAAAGATAGGCTTTTTACCGGGGAAGGGCCACGGCAAAACCACGGAAATGTGAAAACGATCTCAAAGGCGGGAGAAGAAGTGCAGGGGAGGAGGCTGAAAGGGTGTCAGCAGAGCCCTGACACCCTTGTTATTTATCGAGCTATAGATTTTATGGTTAGTTGGCCAGTGCCTTGGCGACCGCCGGACGGCTCAGCATGCGCTGATAATGATCGGCAACCTTGGGGAATTCACTGATCTCGACCCCATCGCTTTTCAGCCAGCCCGCGACCACGAACAGATAGATATCCGCCACACTGAACTGCTCACCCAGCACCCAGGGGCCTGCCAGATAGTGCTGCTCAATCTGGGCAAAGCCATTGCGCATATTGCTGGCGACTTTCTGTTGCATGGCGGCAATGGCCTGCTCGTCATCGGCCCAGCGGCTGCCACGGCGACCGTGGGCGTGGGAGACATGCACAGTGGAGGCGAGGAAGCTGTTGACCTCCTGCATGCGGGCCAGCAGGAACGGGTTGTCCAGCGGCGCCAGCTTGGCATCGGGGAAGCGCTGCGCCACATAGAGCAGCAGGGCCGGGGTCTCGGTCAGGATGCCCTGCTCGGTGACAAGGGCAGGCACCCGCCCTTTGGGGTTGATGGCAAGATACGCAGGGTCACGTTGCTCCCCTGCGGCGAGGTTGACGAGACGGGGTTGGAACGGGGCATTCGCTTCCAGCAGGGCAATCTGCACGGCCATGGCACAGGTGCCGGGAGCGAAATAAAGGGTCAGATCGGACATGAATACTCCTGATTGGCTCAGGCCACCCGCGATATCGGCGAAAGATTGTTTCGCGTAACACCACGGGGGGTCATGAAAAAAGAGAGGGGGCAACGTTTGCCCCCCGACCAATCTACACCCCTAAGGGACGATGAAAAAGTGCAGAATTAATCGGCTCTGATCATCTGGTTTTAGGTGAAGTTAGGATGTATGAGCAATATCTTCCTCTAACTCACGGACAGCTTTAGCTACTTTTATGGAAAAACGTCGCTCTACCTCAGAGTCGGTTAGTTTCTTCGCATCATTGCCAAGCCAAAGTGCAAGAATATCTCGTTTTTGACTGACATCAAGGCAGTCGAAATTAGGAATGTAATGGTGTCTGTCGGTTGTTCCGCGCTGTAGCTCATAAAATGTCTTAATTAGAGATTTTGGTTGAATCTCGCCATTGGGACAGAAGCGTTCAGTGAGTTTTTTAATTGTATGATTGATGGCGCGAAGTTGCGATGTTGTAGTAACTTGCGAAAAGTATGCTGCCCATCCAAGGCGCTTTCCATCAAAAATACATCCCGTAATCCTAAGATTTAGTTTCCACTTACAGTAGGCAAGAGCTCGCTGTTTATCAATGTCGCTTCTAGATATAGCTAATTTATGTTTGTACGCAGTGAAAATTTTTGCAATAGATGACTCAAATCTGAGGACGCTTTCACGGCGAACCATAATATCACCATTCTCTACTTGATATCCTAGGAAACTAAATGGTTCAGTGAGACTAGCAACTTTGGATTTCGAATCTAAGCCAAACTCGTGTGGATTGAGTTTTAGTGATTTTAATGCCGAGATTAATTCTGTTGCAATAGTATTGGCTTGTCCTTTTGGCGTTAAAATAAGGATGTCGTCTACATATCTTTTATACCAAACACCTTTTCGAGACTCGAAAACTGAATCGATTTTTTGGAGAGATATCTCAGCTAAAAGATTCGATACAGCCAAACCTTGAGGAACTCCTACTGTAGACCTGGTTGCGCCTTTACCTCCTTTAGATTCAGGCACGGTTGGAGTTTTTACTGCTTCGATAATTAAATGTCTAATCTCATTTTTTCTTATTTTACCTTTTATGGCTGAAATGATTAATTCATGAGGAATGGACGGATAGAAGTTCTTCAAATCAATTTTGGCATATTCTTGATAGGTGTCAGAGGTTAGAGCAACTTTTAATGAATCAATGACCCTTTGTGGAAGGCTTAGCTTAGCTGTTGGAAATATATCAGAAAGACATTCGCATAATGCCCGCAGAACAATTCTATCTCTTGCTGTGGGTATCGATATTTTCCGTGGGTTGGAATCAGCGCCTTTTAAAATAAGCTTTTCCTTGTATGCCGTAAAATGATACGTTCCTTGTTTTGTTTTCTGAACAATATGCTCAAGTTCTTCATCTAGTTGATTATTAAGATTGGCGGGTCTGGTACGGTCTAACCCTATTGCTCCGGAGTTCTTTATTTTATCCGTGTATATTTTACGTAAACTATTCTTAGAAAAATATTTTTTGAAGCTGATAGCTGCACTCATACAGACCTCCAAGTGTAGACGGCTATGATGAGTGGTAGAATGTAAAGAGTTATTGTAATTAATATGCGAAGAGTTAGCCACCCATATACATGGAACACTTCTATTTTTGTAGGGTGTCTACTTGTTAGCCCCTTGATAAAGACGCGAGCTATCTTGTCATCTATTTCTTGGTGGTTTTCTGACTCAGCTAAGAGCTCGTAGTATTTATTAATTTGGTCTTTGGTGGGGACGGAATTTGTAGGTATATCTAAGTATAGCTTCTGCAATTGTAGATAATTCGTGCGCATGAGCATGGCTCTGACACGAAAATCCCGATTAGTAACAGTCAGGGATACACCAAGTAGCGCAATCGCAAGAATAGTGGCCAAGATATCGGTGTTTGAACCAAGAATCATACTATGTCTGATGGTAAGCACACCTAATGTTGCACTGAGAATGGCATACCACATCAATAGTAGCTGAGAGTGAAAATCCAACCAGCTTAAGCGTTTGTTAGCTTGAATTCTTGCTTTATAAGTAAACCAAATGTTATCGCGCAAACTCTTCTCCATTTTAAGGGAAGAAAGGGCAGGGGGATTTGAGTAACATTGAACATCCCCAAAGGGGATCTGCGAGAGTAAGCGAAGCATGCTTAAACCCGAACAGTCGAAACTGTTATTTATTAGAACCACCCTCATTCATATGAGAGGAAAAACCTGCCCTTTCCAAGAAGCATCTTACAATGTCATCAATAATAGTTAAAGTTGTCCGTGTCACAATTGACTAATCACTCTATAAAAAACTACGGCTGATATCATTGACTTGTCAGTTCAGTAGAAGCACCTCAGAACCGCAGATTCGATTAGCGAAGCGCAATCGGATGTTCGCGGTTTCGATAATACTGCACAGTCATTCCCCATCAACGCATCTATTGTGCTTATCTCCCCCACAAATGAGGCAACTCATATTGGTTGCCGTGAATCGAGGTTCCCCGTACCTCTCGGTGTTAAAGACTATTGCGTTGAGAAACCGTGCAGGTTGTGAAAAAGAGAAGGGGACAAATATTGCCCCCTTTATCCATTACGCCCGTCAGGGCCGATTTAACCGGCCTTGGCCACCATGGCTTTCAACTGCAGGAAGTATTGCTCGTAAAGGCGGGAGGCATCCCCTACATCGGACTGGAACTCGCCCTTGCGCTTGATCTCGTCGCTCGGGAAGACCATGGGGTTGTTGCGAAACGCCGGGGTGAGCAGGGGAATGGCATCCTTGACCGGAGTGGGGTAGCCAATCGCCTCGGCCACCTTGGCGGCCACATCTGGGCGCATCAGGAAGTTGATCAGGGCGTGGGCCTCTTTCACATGCTTGGCCTTGGCCGGGATGGCGAGGTTGTCCATCCAGAGCACGGCGCCTTCTTCGGGGTAGGTCATCTGGATGGAGGGGTATTCGCGCTGGGCGCCGTAGGCCGAGCCGTTCCACAGCATACCGATATTGACCTCACCGGCGATAAAGGGATCGGCCGGGTTGTCGGAGTTGAACGCCTTGACGTTGGGCATCAGCTTTTTCAGGTATTCGAACGCTTCGGCAATTTGCGCCTTGTCCTGGGTGTTGGGGCTGTAGCCCAGCTGCACCAGCGCGATATGGAACACCTCGCGGGCATCGTCCATCAGCAGCAGGCTCTCTTTCCACTCAGGTGCCCAGAGCTGTTTCCAACTGGTGACCGGCTGTTCGATGATATCGGTGTTGGTGCCGATCCCGGTTGCGCCCCAGATATAGGGGATGGAGTAGCGGTTGTCCGGGTCGTACTCGTGGTTGAGCAGGGTAGGGTCGAGGTGCTTGAAGTTGGGCAGCTGGGCGCGATCCAGCGGCTGCAGCATCCCCTCTTTGGCCATTTTCGAGATGAAATAGGTGCTGGGCACCACCACGTCATAGCCATCGCCATGGGTTTTCAGCTTGGCGTAGAGGGTCTCGTTGGATTCGTAGGTGGAGTAGATCACCTTGATGCCGGTCTCTTGCTGGAACTGCTCCAGCAGGCCGTCCGGCACATATTCCGACCAGTTGTAGAAGTAGACCACCTTGTCGTCGGCCGCGTGAGCGCTCTGGCTCAGCAGCGGGGTGGTGAGGGTGAGGGCGGCTGCCAGCAGGGCGCCGGCCTTGTGTTGGATTGTCATCAACAACTCCTTGGGGTTATGGGGCCTTGCGGCCCACCGTGACAGAGTTCGCCAAAGATGGCGGGGACGAAACGAGCAGGGTCAACCCTGCCGTTTACGCAGTAACAGTTGCGCCAGCAGCACCATCCCGAGGGAGGCGACCAGCATCAGGGTGGCCAGGGCGTTGACCTCGGGGGATACCCCCACCTTGACCATGGAGTAGATCTTGAGCGGCAGGATCTCGTAGGCCGGGCCGGTGACAAAGGAGCTCACCACCACATCGTCCAGCGACAGGGTAAAGGAGAGCAGCCAGCCCGCCATCACCGCCGGCAGGGCCAGCGGCAGTATGATGCGGCGCAGGATGATCCACTCGCCAGCCCCCAGATCCCGCGCAGCCTCCAGCATCCGCACATCGAAGCCACACAGCCGCGAGTAGACGGTGATCACCACGAACGGCAGGCAGAAGGTGATGTGGGCGATCAGCAGCGACCAGAAGCCCAGCGCAATGCCGGTGACCACAAACAGGGTCAGGAGCGAAATGGCCATCACGATATCGGGGGACATCATCACCACAAACAGCATGCCGCTCACGTACTGCTTGCCGCGAAAGCGGTAGCGAAACAGCGCCACGGCGGTGAGGGTGCCGATCAGGGTGGCCGCGGTGGCGGTGAGGGCGGCGATGGTCAGGGAGTGCTGGGCCGCCTGCATCAGGCTGGCGCTGGCAAACAGCTTCTCATACCAGCCCAGGGTAAAGCCGCGCCAGTCGATGCCATATTTCGACAGGTTGAAGGAGTTGGCGATCAGCACCCCGATGGGTACATAGAGATAGCCAAATACCAGCAGCAGAAACAGAGCTTTCAATGCGCGCATCATGCCAGCTCCCCCTTCTTGCTGAGCAGTTTGCCCGCCCGCCAGTAGCAGTAGACCAACAGCGCCATCAGCACCGTCAGCATCACGCTGATGGCGGCGCCAAAGGGCCAGTCACGGCTGTTGAGGAACTGGGTCTTGATCAGGTTGCCGATCAGCAGGTGCTTGGCGCCCCCCAGCAAGTCGGAGACATAGAACATCCCCATGGCGGGCAGGAACACCAGCAGACAACCGGCGATGATGCCGGGCAGGGTGAGGGGCAGAATGATCCGCACCAGCCGCTGCCAGCCGTTGGCGCCGAGATCTCGCGCCGCCTCCAGCAAACGGCCATCCAGCTTCTCGATGCTGGAGTAGAGCGGCAGCACCATAAAGGGGAGCAGCACATAGACCAGCCCGATGATGACGGCCACCTCGGTATACATCATCTGCAGCGGCCGTTCGATAAGCCCCAGATCCAGCAGCCAGCCATTGATCAGCCCCCGGGTGCCGAGCAGCACTTTCAGCGCATAGGTGCGGATCAGGGAGTTGGTCCAGAACGGCACCACCACCAGAAACAGCAGCAGCGGGCGGATACGCGCTGGCAGATGAGCCAGCAGCCAGGCAAAGGGGTAGCCCACCAGCAAGCAGATGGCGGTGGCGAGCAGCGCCAGCCAGAGGGAGTGGAGCAGCACCTCGAAATAGAGGGGGTCCAGCAGGCGGCCATAGTTGCTCAGGGTAAAGAGCGGCGCGATAAGCTCGGACTCGTCACGGGTCAGGAAGCTGACGCCGATGATCATCAGGTTGGGCAGGAAGACAAACAGCGTCAGCCAGCCCAGGATCAGCGCGATGGCTGTGTTGCGAAAGCCGTTGTGGGCAAAGCTGTGCGCTACCCGCAGATTAGTGAGGCTCATAGGGCAGCACCACCTCCCAACTGTCGACCCAGTGGATCGCCACCTCCTGACCCAGGCGATAGTCAAAGTCGGGGTCATCCTCGTCGAAGAACTCGGAGATAAGCAGCTGTTTGCCACTTTCGAGTTCAATCACCGAATCCAGCGTCGCCCCCTTGTAGTTGCGCTCGCGGATATTGCCCCGCAGCGCGCCGCTCTGATCGTCATCCTGATCGAGAATGCGCAGATCTTCCGGGCGCAGCAGCACCAGCACCTTGTCGTCTGGCTGGAACGGCAAGGCGGTATGGAGCAGGCATTCGCGCCCCTCTACCTCGGCCTGCCAGATACCGGGTGCGCGCTGGCTGATCAGTTTGCCATCCATCACGTTGATCTCGCCGATAAAGCGGGCCACGAACAGATTGGTTGGCGATTCGTAGATATCGCGCGGAGTGCCGCGCTGGATGATCTTGCCCCCCTCCATCACCAGGATGCGATCAGACATGGTGAGCGCCTCTTCCTGATCATGGGTAACGAAGACAAAGGTGATGCCAAGGCGACGTTGCAGCGCCTTGAGCTCGCTCTGCATCTGCTTGCGCAGCTTGTAGTCTAGCGCCGAGAGGGATTCATCGAGCAGCAGCAGGCGCGGCTTGTTGACCACGGCGCGGGCGATGGCGACCCGTTGCTGTTGGCCGCCGGAGAGCTGATCCGGGCGGCGGTTGGCCAGCTCGGTGAGCTGCACCATGGCGAGGGTCTCCTCGACCCGCTGGCGGATCTCGCTGGCAGGTACTTTCTGCATCTCGAGGCCAAAGGCGACGTTTTCAAACACCGTCATATGAGGGAAGAGCGCATAGCTCTGGAACACGGTGTTGATGTGCCTGTGTTCGGCGGGGATATGGGTGATCTCGTCACCGGCCAGATGGATGGTGCCACCGTCGACCGATTCTAGCCCGGCCAGCAGGCGCAGCAGGGTGGTCTTGCCACAGCCGGAGGGGCCCAGCAGGGTAAGAAATTCACCGTCATAGATTTCAAGGTCAAGGTCACTCAGGATCACCTTGCCATCGTATTTTTTGCTGATCTTGTTCAGCGCGACAATTACCTGTGGATTGTTCATCATCCGCCAGTCTCACCCCAGCCAGTGGCCATCGTGTTGAAAGAGGCCCGCATTCTATGCAGCCGACACATGAAATTAAAGGCTTTTTGGCCCGAATTAGCCGCAAGTGTGCAGGAAAAACGGCTACGAATAGCAGACCAAATCGCTATAATGTGCCACCTGATTTGGTCGTTTTCGATATTGGATAGTCAATTGAGTAATAAAATGCGTATTGGCGGCTCCCTTGAGCAGTCTCTGAACCAGGGCTACCGCCTTGATCTGAAAGGGGTCATCCAGGAGGGATGGCAACAGACCCGCCGTACCGGATTTGGCCTGCTGCTGGCGATTGTCGGGGTGACGGCGATCTGGATCCTGCTTAGCAATGTGCTGCTGTTGCCCTATCTGGGGGATGACAGCCAGATGAATGTGGCCATGGTGCTGAGCCTGCTGATGACGGTGGTGATGGCTCCCATGACCAGCTCCCTCGATATGCTGGGGTTGCAGCAGTCGGTCGGGGTGCGCGCCCGCGCCAACCAGGTGTTCGATTTCTTCCGCCACTTTGTACGCCTCGGCATGCTGAGCCTGCTTGGCAGTCTGCTCACCAGCCTGTTTGGCCCGCTATTCGATCTGCTGGGCTTGCCCGCCGTACTCTCTTTCATCCCCTCGGCCCTGATCGGTATGGGGCTGCTCTTTACCGTCCCGCTGGTGCTGGAGCGCGGCCTGACGCCGCCCCAGGCCATTCTGGTCTCTCTCAAGCTCTTTGCACGCGGCTGGCCCAGCATTGTGCTGTTCCACGGCGTGATGACCGCGCTCTTCTTCCTGGCTCTGATCCCCATGGGGTTGGGGCTTATCTGGGTGGCACCGCTCTATTTCAACTGCAAGGGGATCCTCTATCGGGATCTCTGCGGGGTGGGGGTAGAGGTTAACGAGGTGACAGAAGGCCCCAACCATTTCAATGCATGATGCAAAAGGACGTTGAATGACCCGTCGATATGGAGTGACCAAGGCTGTGCGCCAGAGTCTGCTGGGCACGCTCTTGCTGCCAGGGCTGGCGCTGGCTGAGCCGGTGCTGGATCTGCAATACAGCACCTTCTACAGCCAGATGAAGACCTTTGCCAAAGGGGAGTTTGGTCACGCCAGACTGGGGTTTTATCTGACCGATCCGCAAAATGGTCAGCGCTGTGGCCTCACCTTTGCCCGGGTTGCAACCGACAGCAAGGAAGTGGCGGGCGAGGTAACGGTCGATAGCGAACTGCGCCTGCCTTTTGATGAGGGTCTCAACCTCGACAAGGGGATCGTGACCGTCGGCCTGAAAGAAGAGCACGCCACTTGCGATATGACGGTACAGGTGATGGCCGATGCACCGAACGGACCCGAGCTGCCGCTGGCCGAGCTGGCGGCCCGTCAGCAGCAGATGCAGTCGCTGCTCGACAAGATGGCGGGCATGGTCGGCAAGCACTTCCTGCCGAAGATGGAAGGAATACGTATTACCCTGGTGCAGCAGAGCGGCACCGCCTATCTGATTGATGGCGCCCGTCAGGAAGCGCTGCCCTGGCAGGAAGGCCATCTGTTGCTTAGCAATGAGCAACTGGCCGCGTTCGCTGCCGGGCAACTGCGCCTGCAGGGTGACGTGCTGCGACTGACCCCCTGGCTGCACAAAGGCTGATGCTGGTGGTGCTGTCACGTTGATAACAGGCAGATCAAGAAAGCAAAAAAGGAGCGATGATCGCTCCTTTTTTATTGCGTGGCGTTTGCCCTGTGAGCGCGGCTTAGCGCACTTCAATCACATCCAGCATGTCAATCTCGTCGATATCCAGCAGCGGCGCCTTTGGCATCTCGGGCGGATCAAACGCCTTGTCGCCGCCATCTATGATGCCGGAGTCGCGGTTGATGCTCTTGAAGTCAAACAGCTTGTGGTCGAGCAGGTGGCTCGGGATCACGTCCTGAATGGCGGTGAACATGGTTTCGATACGACCGGGGAAGCGGCGATCCCAATCCTGCATCATCTGCTTGATGGCCTGACGCTGCAGGTTCTCCTGCGAGCCGCACAGGTTGCACGGAATGATGGGGAAGGCTTTGACGTCGGCGTAGCGGATCAGATCCTTCTCTTTGCAGTAGGCCAGCGGGCGGATCACCACGTTCTTGCCATCGTCGCTCACCAGCTTGGGCGGCATGGACTTGAGCTTGCCACCGTAGAACATGTTGAGGAACAGGGTCTCGAGGATGTCGTCGCGGTGGTGGCCAAGGGCAATCTTGGTGCAACCCAGCTCCTGGGCGGTGCGGTAGAGAATACCGCGGCGCAGCCGTGAGCAGAGGGAGCAGGTGGTTTTGCCTTCCGGTACCTTCTCTTTGACGATGGAGTAGGTATCCTCTTCGACAATCTTGTACTCGATGCCGAGGGAATCCAGGTACTCGGGCAGCACATGCTCGGGGAAACCGGGCTGCTTCTGATCCAGGTTGACGGCAACCAGATCGAAATGGATGGGGGCGCTGGCTTTGAGGCTCATCAGTATGTCGAGCATACCGAAGCTGTCCTTGCCGCCGGAGAGGCAGACCATGACCTTGTCGCCCTCTTCAATCATGTTGAAGTCGGCAATGGCCTGACCCACGTTGCGCCGCAGGCGCTTCTGCAGTTTGTTAAAACTGTATTTTTCTTTGGCGTTCAGCTCTTCTAGCATGCTCGTAAAACCCGGGACACAAATAAGCGCGTTATTATATCCATGTCCCGGGGGAGGGCAAGGTGCCAGGCACCTTATGATTGATTGCGACGACTGTCGACCGGGCAGCTGTAGTCGGCCGGTTTGAGGATCAGGATGTCGCAGGAGAGGCGGTCAATCACATGTTCGGCGGTATTGCCGAGCAAAGCTGCAGAAAGACCGGTACGGCCGACGCAGCCCATGATCATCAGGGTCGCCTTGAGCTCTTCGGCCATATCCGGCAACACCTCTTCCGGTAGCCCCTCTGCAACCCGGGTCCAGAGATGACCGATCCCGAACTTGTCGGCATGGCTGAGCAGCAGGCTTTCGTGGTGTTTGCGGATCGCTTCGTTATAGGCGTTGGGATCAAACTCCGGCAGCTCGATGGCCACGTTGACCGGGGTGCCCGGGTAGGTGTTGACCAGATAGAGATTGGAGCCCAGCAGCTCGGCGATGTCGCTTCCCTCCTGGGTGATCCGTTCGTTGAGCAGTTTCTGATCCGGATCGTCGCTTGAGCAGTTGATGGCGGCGATGATGTTGCCGCCCCGTTGCCAGTTGCCCTCCTTGACCAGCAGCACTGGACAGGGGCATTTGCGTAGCAGGTGCCAGTCGGTGGGGGTAAAGATGAAGGTTTGCAGGAAGCTGTGATGGTGAGTGGCTTTGACCACCAGATCGTGTCGCTGCTCCAGCACTTCCTGAATGACACACTCGAAGGGACGATTGTGCCAGACCACTTTCACTTCGCATTCGATCCCCTGTGCCCGATAGGGGGTCAGGATCTCGTCCAGCCACTCACGTCGCTGTGAAATGACGCCGTCGCGCATCTCTTGCCGCTCGTCCACCGAGAGCATGGCAGTCATTTCATACGAGAAGTCATAGATGGTGAGCAGCAGGGTCAGATGGGCGTTTTCGTCCAGCTCGGCGACTTTGACTGCCCGTTCGAGGGCGATTTGACGCTCCTCTTCTGGATTGATAACCACCAGAATATTCTGATATTTGACCATCTTCTCCTCCTTGGAAAAGTCCAATGACAGCAGAATCTTAGCCATTACAGCTTAGCGCAGGAGGAGGGTATGGGGAACGTACCGGATCACATTCCAGAGGAAAGGATCCGGCAGGGAAAGCAGGAGAAAAGTGAGCGGGTAAGCGGAAAATCAGCCGCAGGGCGGGCGAGTAGCACCGGCCATCATGCCAAGGGCGACCTGATCCAGCACGGTAATGTATTTGCCTTTGACGCTGATGAGACCGGACTTCTGGAAGCGGCCGAGCAGACGACTGATGGTCTCAACGGTCAGCCCCAGATAGTTGCCAATGTCACCACGGGTCATGGAGAGACGGAACTCCTTGGCGGAGAAACCGCGCTCGGAGAAGCGTACCGACAGATTGTGCAGGAAGGCGGCGAGGCGCTCTTCCGCATTCTTCTTGGAGAGCAGCAGGATCATCTCCTGATCGCCCATGATTTCGCTGCTCATCAGACGCATGATCTGCTGGCGCAGTTTGGGCATCTTGCCGGAGAGATCATCCAGCACTTCAAACGGGATCTCGCACACCATGGCCGTTTCCAGCGCCTGGGCGAAGGAGGGGTGGGCCTGCTTGTTGATGGCATCAAAACCGACCAGATCGCCAGCGAGGTGGAATGCAGTGATCTGCTCATCCCCTTGCTCGGTGATGGTGTAAGACTTGATGGTCCCGGAACGGATGGCATAGAGCGATTTGAACTCATCGCCAGCCTTAAACAGCTCTTCACCCTTCTGGATCGGCTTCTTGCGCTCGATGATGCTGTCCAGCTGATCAAGCTCGTTGTCGTTCAGAGTGAAGGGGATACAGAGCTGACTGATGCTGCAATCCTGGCAATGAATTGCACAGCCACCGCTCTGGATACGTCTGCCAGGTTTCTTTTCCGGGATCATAGGCTCATACGAATAATTGATTTATATCAAACAAGTTTACCATCAACTCATCCGTTTTGGATAGGGTTTCAAAAGGAAGCAATGCCAATCCAGAAGGTATGCACCCCGAACAAAATGAGCAGCAGGGCACCGCCAAGGCGCAAACTGCGCAGGGTGAGCCAGTGTCTCAGGCGATCAGCGAGTCCCCCGAGCGCGAACAAGGTGGGCAGGGTGCCGAGACCAAAAAAGAGCATGATCAGCGCCCCGCCACTGGCCGAACCGGCCGCCGCGCTCCAGGTCAGCATGGAGTAGACCAGCCCGCAGGGGAGCCAACCCCACACCATGCCAAAGGGCAGTGCCTGCACAGGTGAGGTGAAGGGGAGAAACTTGCCCGCCAGCGGTTTGATTCGGGGCCAAAGTCTTGCGCCGAGCCGCTCCAGCAGCAAGATCCCTTGCCACCAGCCCGCCAGATAGAGACCAAGCGCAATCATCAGCAGCGCCGCCACCAAGCGCAAGCCGGCAATAGCGTGTTTGCCTGCGCCCAGCTCGCTGGTTGTGGCGAGCAGGCCGCCCACCAGTGCACCTGCAATCACATAGCTCAGGATCCGGCCGAGGTTGTAGTTGAGCAGATAGGCGAGTCGCCCCCAAAAATGCTGCTTGTTGGCTGGGATCGCCATGGAGAGCGCGGCGGAGACGCCACCGCACATGCCAATACAGTGGGCAGAGCCTGCCAGTCCGACCAGCAGGGCGCCGGCCAGATCAAGGTTGTGGGTCATGGTCAGCAGGCTTTGCGGGTTTGTGGGCAGGTTGCTCTTCGTCAAACAGGATGTTGGAACCCTGCCGGTCGAGATCTTCAAACTGTTCGGAGCGAATGGCCCAGAAGAAGACGACCCCGGCGATGATCACAAACAGGATAGCGATGGGGATCAGGACAAAAATTATATTCATGAGAGGTACCTTGGCGTTCATCCTTGGCAAGCGTCCCCTATGGTAACCCTGTTCGGGCAGAGGGCCAGCCGCTATCAGTGAGAAATGTGGCCTGCATCGGAGGCAGGCCATATTTTCAGCTATTTTCCGCCACCAGCCTCATCGGTTGAGGCGCATGGAGTTGGTTACCACGATGAGTGAGCTGAGCGACATACCCGCCGCCGCCAGATAGGGGGGCAGCCAGCCGCAGGCCGCGAGCGGCAGCACCAGCAGGTTGTAACCGATGGACCAGGCGAAGTTCTCGATGATGATCTTGCGGGTACGCATTGCCAGCACTCTGGCCTCGAGCAGTCGGCTCAGGTCATCGGCCAGCAGGATGGCGTCGGCGCTGTTTTTCGCCAGATCGGTGCCACCAGCCATGGCAAACGAGGCGTGAGCGCCAGCCAGTACCGGGGCGTCGTTGATGCCATCGCCCACCATGATGCTGATATCCCCTTGGGTTTCCCGGGCCTTGAGGTAGGCCAGCTTGCCATCGGGTGAGACCCCCTTGACCAGCTCATCCACCCCCAGTTCCCGGGCAATCTCGTCTGCCTGCAAAGAGCTGTCGCCAGTCAGCACGGTAGTTTGCAGACCTGCCGCCTTGAATGCCGCGATCAGCGCCCTGGCATCGGGGCGCAGGGTATCTTCCAGATTGAAGCGGGCCAAGACCTGCTGCTCGTCGGCCAGATAGATAGCCAGACCGCGGCCGCGCTCTTGCGCCGGATCCAGCCCAAGCCAGCGGGCACTGCCGATGCGGTAGCGTACGCCATCCACCAGCGCTGTTATGCCGTGACCGATGACCGGGGTGATCTCGCGGGCGGATGGCAGCACACTGATACTGTCGGCAGGTAGCCGGAAGGCGCGGGCAATCGGGTGTTCGGATTGCGCCTCCATGGCCCGAGCGATGGCAAGGCATTGCGCCTCGTCCACGTCTGCCAAGGTGGTGGTGCCGGTCAAGCTGATTTCCCCTGTGGTCAGGGTGCCAGTCTTGTCCATCACGATCCGGTTGGCCTTGGTCAGCACGTCCAGCACATGACCACGGCGCAGCAGAATGCCGTTACGGGTCAGATTGGCGGTGGCCGAGGTCAGCGCCGTCGGGGTGGCCAGCGACAGGGCACAGGGGCAGGTGGCAACCAGCACGGCGAGGGTGACCCAGAACGCCTGATCCGGTTGATGGAAGTGCCAGAAGGTCCAGACCGCGGCGGCAATGATCAGCAGCACCAGAATAAAGTGGCGCGACAGCTGATCCGCCATCTGGGCGATGGCCGGTTTGTCGTCGAGGGCGTGATCCTGCAGCCGCATGATCTGGGCGATCCGCGACTCTTCAATACGGTGGCTGACCCGGATCTGCAGCGGCGCATCCGTGTTGATGGTGCCGGCATAGACCTGATCACCGCGCTGTTTGAGCAGGGGCAGCTGTTCACCGGTCAGCATGGATTCGTTGATGCTGGCTTGTCCTTCGACAATGATGCCGTCCGCCGGCAAGGTGGCGCCAGCCAGCACACGTACCCGATCGCCGACCTGCAAGGTCTTGGCTGCTACCTCATGTTCCCCTTCATCATCGATGCGGGTCGCCATGATGGGCACCAGTCGCGCCAGGTTGGAGCTCGATTCCGACGCCTTGCGCCGGGCCCGCAACTCGAGAAAGCGCCCCAGCAGCAGGAAGAAGACGAACATGGTGATGGAGTCGTAATAGACCTCACCGGTATTGAACACGGTGGCCCACATGGAGGCGATAAAAGCCCCGATCAGCGCCAGCGACACCGACACATCCATCGACAAGTGACCCTGTTTCAGGCTGCGCCAGGCACCCACGTAAAAGGGCTGGGCTGAATAGATCATGATGGGGGTAGAGAGCAGCAGGCTTATCCACTTGAAGTAGACCATGAACTCATCTTCAACGCTGATGAAGAGATCCATGTAGAGGGCCACGGCGCACATCATCACCTGCATCGAGCCAAGCCCTGCCAGTGCCAGCCGGAACATATAGCTGCGGACCTCTTTGGCGTAGAGCGCCTCCTGTTGATGGGTCTGAAACGGGTAGGCGCGATAGCCGATCTGGGCAAATCCCTTGAGGATGTCACTCAGGGAGAGCTGGTCCGGATCCCACTTGATGCGGGCCCGGTGGGTGGTGGTGTTGACATTGATGTAGCGCAGGCCGCCAAGAGTCATCAGGTGGCGTTCGATAAGCCAGGCACAGGCGGCGCAGGTTAGCCCTTCTACTGTCAGCTGGATTTCGCGAAGGGTACCGTTGTCGGTGACAAAATCCTGTTGCACTTCTGCCAGATCGTAGTGGGTGAGGGCGGCCAGCTCCTCGGGTACCAGATCCCCTTTGGTACCGGGGGCGGTGCGGTGGTCGTAGTAGCTGGCAAGGCCGCACTCCATGATGGTTTCTGCCACCGCCTGACAACCGGGGCAGCACATGGGGCGAACAATCCCCTTTATCTCGAGGGAATAGCCACTATTGGCGGGTACCGGCTCGCCACAATGAAAGCAGGGGGTCATGCGTTATGCCTCCCTGAATGCAGAATGCAAGCAGCAGGGGCACTGGCGAGCACCGGCTCGCCACAGTGAGAACAGCCGGTCATGGCTTAGCGTCCTTTCGGGTCGAGTTCGACAGGGGCCAGGGTGGGCAGCTGGACGGTCTCTTGCAATCGCCACTGGTGATCGAAGGCATCGACCCGAATGTGCCACTTGCCGACCAGCGGCTTGTCGAAATGGAGGCGATAGGTGCCGCTCGCATCGGCGGTGATCATGTGTTCGCTGTCCTGACCGGCCAAGGTCGGGTGGAACAATGAGAGATAGAGAGCTTGCCCGGCAGGAATGTCACCGCTGATGGGTTTGAGGGTCAGCTCGTTGCCGTCAACCTCCAGCCCAAAGCGGATATTGAGCGCTTCGGAGCGGTCAAACTTGCTCAAGTCCTGATTGATCTCTTTCCCTTGTTTGTAATAGTCCTCGGCCACCAGATTGACCCCATCCTTGCTGGCGATGATGGCGGTGGCGATGCTGCCAACAACGGCGGCAGTGGGGAGGGCGATGATAAACCAGGGCCAGAATTGGCGATACCACGGTTTGGATAGAGGTTGGGTCATGATTGCTACTGCCATGAAACGAATGATTAACGTGGAAGATGGTTTTTACGTAACACAAGATAACAAAAAGCCTCGAGGAGTCGAGGCTTTTTGCTGTGTAATCACGTGTTTATCACATGTTACGACTTATGTGAGCGACCTTTATTTAGCAGGCTGATGGGACAGGCTGTAAACGTAGGAGGCCAGCAGGTGAACCTTGTCCTCACCCAGAATATCTTTCCAGGCTGGCATCACGCCGTGACGACCGTGGGTGATGGTTTGTACCACCACTTCGCGGGAGCCACCGTAGAGCCAGGTGTTGTTGGTCAGATCTGGCGCCCCGACGGCAATACCGCCCTTGGCATCGGCACCGTGGCAAGCTGCGCAGATGGCGAAGCGGGCTTCACCTTTCTTCGCTTCCACCAGGTCAACCTTGCGACCGGAGAGGCTCAGCACATAGGAGGCCACTTCCTGAACGCCATCTTTGCCGAGGATTTCACCCCAGGCAGCCATGATCCCCTGACGACCGCCCATGATGGTGGTCTTGATTTGATCAGGCTGGCCGCCCCATTGCCATTCGCTGTCGGTCAGGTTCGGGAAGCCGCGGCCACCACGGGCATCGGAGCCGTGGCACTGGGAGCAGTTCTGCAGGAACAGACGCTGACCCACTTTCAGGGCTTCCGGATCCTTGGCGATCTCGGTGATGGCTCGATAGGTTTTGCCATCCGCTTCGTAGGTGAGTTCACGGAACTTGGCGCCGTAGATCTCGTCAGCCTTGGCGACCTCGCGGTCATACTCCACTGCGCGACCTTCGGCCTTAGCCGATTCGGTTGCAGCCTTGGACTCTGCCAGCGAGCGCACGTCCTGGTTGGAACTTTGCCAGCCCAGAAGGCCTTTGAAGTTGCCAAGCCCCGGGAAGGCGATCAGATAGACCAGACCGGTGACGATGAAGAAGAGGAACATGTAAGTCCACCACTTCGGCAGCGGGTTGTTGATCTCCTCGATGCCATCGAAGGAGTGACCCATCGATTTGCCTTCTTCAACACCCATCTTGTCCTTGCGGCACCACATCAGCAGCAAGAAGCAGCCGAGGATGGTTCCCAGACTGATGACAGTCACAAAAATGCTAAACAGAGTGCTCATTATTGTTTCGCTCCTGCGTTCTTTTTATCAGCACCGGGTTGCTCATCATCGGCAAAAACCAGATTGGCAGCCTCGTCGAAAGAGGTCTTGCGGCGTTTGCTGTAGGCCCAGACGATGATGCCAATCATGATGGCCATCAACAGCAAGGTATACAGACCGCGAAATGTGCCGTAGTCCATTTTCGCCTCCTTATTTCAGGGCATGACCCAGTGATTGCAGATAGGCCACCAGCGCATCCAGCTCGGTTTTACCCTTCACGGCTTCGCCAGCACCCTGAATATCGGCGTCGGTATAGGGCACACCGAAGTGATCGCGGAACAGCGCCAGTTTTTTGCCGGTCATCTCGCCAGTCAGCACGTTGGTATCAAGCCAGGGGTAGGCGGGCATGTTGGATTCCGGTACCACATCGCGCGGGTTGATCAGGTGAACCTTGTGCCACTCGTCGGAGTAGCGGCCACCGACACGGGCCAGATCCGGACCAGTACGCTTGGAGCCCCACAGGAAGGGGTGCTCCCAGACGCTCTCACCTGCGACAGAGTAGTGACCGTAACGTTCGGTTTCGGCACGGAACGGACGGATCATCTGGCTGTGGCAGTTGGTGCAGCCTTCGCGAATGAAGATGTCGCGCCCTTCCATCTGCAGAGCGGTGTAGGGCTTGAGGCCCTCCACCGGCTCGGTGGTTTGCTTCTGGAAGAACAGCGGAGTGATTTCAACCAGGCCCCCCAGACTGATTGCGAAGATGATGCCGACCACCAGCATGGGAACGCTTTTTTCAAATATTTCGTGACGGTTATTGTTGCTCATGGGTTGACCTCTTCAATCATGCTGGCTGGGCGACAGGTTCCAGAGAACCTTTGGGCGCAGTGATGGTGCGATAGGCGTTGTAAGCCATCAGCAACATGCCGGTGACGAAGAAGCAGCCACCCAGGAAGCGCACGAAATAGAAGGGATAGGATGCCTGCAGCGCTTCAACGAAGCTGTAGGTCAGGGTGCCGTCTTCGTTGACTGCACGCCACATCAGGCCCTGCATCACGCCGGAAATCCACATGGCAACGATGTAGAGCACGGTGCCCACAGTCGCCAGCCAGAAGTGAACGTTGATCAGCTTGACGCTGTACATCCGGCCCTGGCCGAACAGGTTCGGGATCAGATGGTAAACCGCACCGATGGAGACCATGGCAACCCAGCCCAGCGCACCGGAGTGAACGTGACCAACGGTCCAGTCGGTGTAGTGGGAGAGGGCGTTGACGGTTTTGATCGCCATCATCGGGCCTTCGAAGGTCGACATGCCGTAGAAAGAGAGAGAGACGATCAGGAAGCGCAGGATGGGGTCATAACGCAGTTTGTGCCAGGCACCGGAGAGGGTCATGATGCCGTTGATCATGCCGCCCCAAGAGGGTACGAACAGGATCAGGGACATCACCATGCCCAGCGACTGAGCCCAGTCAGGCAGTGCGGTGTAGTGCAGGTGGTGCGGACCGGCCCAGATATAGAGGGAGATCAGCGCCCAGAAGTGCACGATGGAGAGGCGATAGGAGTAAACCGGACGACCGGCTTGCTTGGGCACGAAGTAGTACATCATCCCCAGGAAGCCGGCGGTCAGCAGGAAGCCTACCGCGTTGTGGCCATACCACCACTGTACCATGGCGTCCATGGCGCCGGAGTACATGGAGTAGGACTTCATGCCGGAGAGCGGCACTTCCATGTTGTTGACAATGTGCAGCACGGCGACCGTGATGATGAAGGCGCCGAAGAACCAGTTCGCCACATAGATGTGGGAGGTGGTGCGCTTCATCAGGGTGCCGAAGAAGACGATGGCATAGGCGACCCATACCACAGTGATGGCGATATCAATCGGCCACTCCAGCTCGGCATACTCTTTGGCGGAGGTGTAACCCAGCGGCAGAGAGATGGCGGCAGAGAGGATGATTGCTTGCCAGCCCCAGAAGACGAAGGTTGCCAGTGGGCCACCAAACAGTCTGGTTTGACAGGTGCGTTGCACCACGTAGAACGAGGTGGCCATCAGTGCACTGACGCCAAAGGCGAAGATCACTGCGTTGGTATGGAGGGGCCGCAGACGACTGTAAGTCAGCCACGGGGTCTCGAAGTTGAGGGCAGGCCAGATCAACTGGGCTGCGATCAGTACGCCAACCGACATGCCGACAATTCCCCAGACAATCGTCATGACGGTAAACTGGCGAACAACGGTGTAGTTGTACTCAGGATGGTTAGTTGTATGGCTCATCGTTATATTCCGCTTCCGATGCTGCTGTTGTTTGGTTTTGTATCCGGAGGACCGGACTGGCTTCATCAGCCACCGCCGACCAGTTGTTAACATCTGTTAACGAAAGGAAAAGCAAAAGATGGCTAAATGAAAACTGCATGGGAATGATACTGAACTGACAGGTAAAATAACAGTATAAACAGTGATATATTTGGCTCCGTCCGGTCTCGATATGGCAGTTTTTTACCTTGTTCGAGATCACAAAAAACTATTTTAATTGCATCTTAATCGGGCTGTTTTTGATGAAAGAGAGACTTACCGCACGTAAAGTTTTGCACCTCGTACTGGTATTGGCGCTGTTATTGGCGCTGATGGCCTATCGCACCTGGTTTTCGGCCGATAACAGCGTCTCTGCTGACCAGAAAAAAGATCAAATTTGTGATCTTTCCCACACCCCTTGCAGCGCGCTGATTGGTGACAAGCCACTGACGGTCGCCATCAAGGAATTACCGCTGCGCGCTGAACATGACTTTGCCATCGCTATTACCGGCGGCGATCCGGCCATCAAACCGGTGAAAGCGACACTCGAAGGCAAAGATATGTTTATGGGCACCATTCCGGTGAGTTTTGAAGAAATAGACGGACAGTGGCAGGGGGTGACCCAGGTGGGGAGCTGTACATCACCCGTCATGATCTGGTTGTTAAATATCGAGTGGAGTAATGGTCAACGCCAGCAATTGGCGCTTTCCGTTGCCCGGGAATAACGGCGCAAGAGGTGGGGAGTGGAAAAAATATTTGAAATTTCCCGGCCAGGCGTTACCTTCCCCAAACCATCAGGGAGTGAAGTTCATTTAATCATGATTGAAAAACAACCGTTTTATCGCACCCTCAACCAGCAGGCCAAGGCGCTGCTGGAGGGGGAAACCGATCTGATTGCCAATTTGGCCAACCTCTCCGCGCTGCTGAATCAGGAGCTGGCGGAGATCAACTGGGTCGGTTTTTATCTGTTGCAGGGCGAGACCCTGGTATTGGGGCCATTTCAGGGTAAACCGGCCTGCGTGCGGATCCCGGTCGGCCGCGGGGTGTGTGGTACGGCAGTGGCAGAGGGGAGAACCCAGCTCATTGACGATGTCCACCAGTTCGACGGTCACATCGCTTGCGATGGCGCGAGCAACTCGGAAATCGTGATCCCGGTGCGCTGTGGTGGCGAGATCATCGGGGTGCTCGATATCGACAGTCCGATTTTTAACCGTTTCGACCAGGAAGACCGGATTGGCCTCGAAGAAACGGTGCAAATTTTGGAAAGCATGCTCTAAGTCATTGCTAGATGGTTCGCAAAAGGCCCCAAGCTCTCTATAATGGGGCCTTTGTTGTGCTCGGGACGTGCCCGTGCGTTTATATGAAAGCCAAGGTTATACATGGAAAACACTGAGAAGCTGAAGAACAGTAAAGAGATCGTTGCCTACCTGGTCGAGAAATTCCCGGCCTGCTTCGTTGCTGAAGGAGAGGCCAAGCCGCTCAAGATTGGCATCTTCCAGGATTTGGCCGAGCGTCTTGCTGACGATGCCAGAGTCTCCAAGACCATGCTGCGTTCCGCACTGCGTCAATACACCTCCAGCTGGCGCTACCTGCACGGTCTTAAAGCTGGCCTGGCTCGCGTTGATCTGGATGGCAACCCGGGCGAGCTGCTGACCGAAGAGCACATCGAGCACGCCAAGCAAGCTCTGAAAGAGAGCAAAGAGCGCGTATTCGCCAGCCGTCGTACCAATACCAAAGAGAAGGATGAGAAGGCCAAGAAGCCCCGTCGTCCTGCTGTGCGCAAAACCGAGAAAGCTGATGTAGCTGCCAAGCCGAAAGCTGCCGCCAAGGCACCGGTCGCTGACGCTCCGCTGGTTAAAGTGGATGCCGCTACGCTGAAAGTGGGCCAGGATGTGCGCGTCGTTATGGGTAAATTCCCGGTTCCGGCAACCATCAAGGAAGTAACCAAGGACGATGTACAGGTCCAACTGCAGACCGGCATTATGGTGCGGGTCAAATCAGAGCACTTGGTTCTCTAAGGAGACAAATGTTGAAGCATGGCGTAATTCGTTTTTCCCTCGTTGCCTGTAGCCTGGCGCTTGCCGGGCTTGCACAGGCCATCGAGCCGGTGCTCAAGGAGAGTGATTTGCCTGTGTTGGCTCAAGAGAGCCAACATGCTACGGCCAGCAAGCGAATTACCAATCTGTTTACCCGCTCGCACTACAAACAGTTCAAGCTGGACGATGCCTTTTCCTCCGTGATTTTCGATAAATATCTGGAGAATCTGGACTACAGCCGCAACCTGTTTTTGGCCTCTGATATCAGCCGTTTTGAAAAGTACCGTAACGGTTTTGACACCGACCTCGAAAGAGGCCGTCTGGCTCCCGCCTACGAGATGTTCAACCTGAGTCAGCAGCGGCGTTATGAGCGGTTCGAATACGCCCTCAAACTGCTTGATACTCCTTTCGATTTTACCCAGACCGACAACTATGTGTTTGATCGGGAAGGGGCGGCTTGGCCCAAAGATGAAGCAGAGCTCAACGAGCTGTGGCGTCAGCGGGTCAAGTTCGATGCTCTGAGCCTCAAGCTCAGCGGCAAGGAGTGGCCCGAGATCAAGGAGCTGCTTGGCAAGCGTTACAACAACGCCATCAAGCGGATGTCCCAGACCGAGAGCGAAGATGTCTTCCAGCTCTTCATGAACTCCTTCGCTCGCGCCATCGAACCACACACCAGTTACCTCTCACCGCGCAGTGCCGATCGTTTCAACACCGAGATGAACCTCTCGCTGGAGGGGATTGGTGCCGTGTTGCAGGCGGAAGATGACTTTACCGTCATCCGTTCTCTGGTGCCTGGTGGCCCGGCTGCCAAATCCAACCACCTCAAACCCGATGACAAGATCACCGGGGTAGGGCAGGAAGATGGCAAGATTGTCGATGTGATTGGCTGGCGTCTTGATGACGTGGTCGAGCTCATCAAGGGGCCCAAGGGAAGCAAGGTCAAGCTGGAAATCCAGCGCGGCAAGGGCGCAACCGCCAAGACCGAGCAGATCGAGCTGACCCGCGACAAGGTGCGCCTTGAAGACCGCGCAGCCAAGTCCAAGGTGATTAACGCCGAAGGCAAGAAGATAGGCGTCATCGAGATCCCGAGTTTCTACGTCAATCTGCATGACGACGTGATCAAGGAGCTCTCCAGCCTGAACAAGAAGAAGATCGATGGCTTGATCATCGATCTGCGCGGTAACGGCGGTGGCGCCCTGACCGAAGCTTCCGCCCTGAGCGGTCTCTTCTTTGCCAGCGGGCCCGTGGTGCAAATTCGTGATCACATGGGCCGTATCACGGTCAATGGCGATGACGATGGCAACGTCTACTACGGCGGCCCGATGTCGGTGATGATCGATCGCTACAGTGCCTCGGCCTCCGAGATCTTCGCTGCTGCCATGCAGGATTATGGCCGCGCCCTGATCCTGGGTGAAAACTCGTTCGGCAAGGGGACGGTGCAGCAGCATCGCAGTCTCGCCAAGGTCTATGACTTCTACGAGCAGCCGCTGGGTCACGTGCAGTACACCATCGCCAAGTTCTACCGGATCGACGGTGGCAGCACCCAGAACAAGGGGGTTGCGCCGGATATCAGCTTCCCGACACCGGTTGCTCCGGAAGAGACGGGCGAAAGCCGTGAGTTCAATGCGTTGCCGTGGGACAAGATTGCCTCCGCCAACTACGAGAAACTCGGCAACTTCGCCAGCGTATTGCCCAAGTTGCAGGCGGCGCACGATGCCCGGATCGCCAAGGATCCCGAGTTTGCCTATGTGATGCAGGACATCGCCGACTACAAGGAGGAGAAAGACAAGAAGTCGGTCTCCCTCAACGAGGCGGAGCGTGTTGCAGAGCAGGCGAAACAGGATGAGAAAGCGCTCAAACGTACCAACGAGCGTCTGGCACGTCTTGGCAAGCCGGCGGTGAAGAGTCTGGATGAACTGCCCGCTGATTTTGAAGCGCCCGATGAGTATCTCATCGAAGCGGCCAATATCACGGCAGATCTGGCCAAGGTCAGCAAACGCAGCTGACAAGGCGACCTCCAATGCACAAGGGCGACTGCGGTCGCCCTTTCTTTTTGTCTGTCGTATCTGACGTAATGCAAATTGTTTGACCCCGCCAGTTGGTTGTGACAGCCTCTTTCTCGCCTTTAACAAGCGTGGAAGCAGACAATAATGACCGATCACTCCCAGGCCATGACGGCCAAATATCGCCAGGATTATCAGGCGCCGCTCTACTGGATCGACACCATCGACCTCGATTTCCAACTGCAGGAGCCGCTGACCCAGGTCACCGCCATCACCCGCATTCGTCGCAACGGTGAGCACAATGCGCCGCTCGTCCTCGATGGTGAACAGCTGACTCTCAAGAGCGTTGCCATCGATGGCATTCCCTGTGACCACTACGAGCAAGGCGAGAGCACTCTGACCCTGTTCAACCTGCCGGCCGAATGTGTGCTGACCATTGTCACCCTGCTGGATCCGGCCGCCAACACTGCGCTGGAAGGGCTTTACAAATCAGGTGATGCCTACTGCACCCAGTGCGAAGCCGAAGGGTTTCGCCGCATTACCTATTATCTGGATCGCCCCGACATTCTGGCGCGCTACAGCACCCGCATTACCGCCGACAAAGCCCAGTTCCCCTTCCTGCTCTCCAATGGCAACAAGGTCGACTGCGGTGATCTGGATGGCGGCCGTCACTTCGTGCAGTGGCAGGATCCGTTTCCCAAGCCCAGCTACCTGTTTGCCCTAGTGGCCGGTGATTTCGATGTGGAGCGCAGCCACTACACCACCAAGAGCGGCCGCAAGGTGGCCCTCGAGATCTTCGTCGACAAGGGCAACCTCGATCGCGCCGGTTTTGCCATGGAGAGTCTCATCAACTCCATGCGCTGGGACGAACAGCGTTTCGGCCTTGAGTATGATCTCGACATTTACATGATCGTCGCGGTGGACTTCTTCAACATGGGCGCCATGGAGAACAAGGGGCTCAATATCTTCAACTCCAAGTTCGTGCTGGCCAATCCGGCCACCGCCACCGACAGCGACTACCACGGCATCGAACGGGTGATCGGCCACGAATATTTCCACAACTGGACCGGCAACCGCGTCACCTGTCGTGACTGGTTCCAGCTCAGCCTGAAAGAGGGGCTGACGGTATTCCGGGATCAGGAGTTCTCCTCCGATCTGGGCTCCCGTGGCGTCAACCGCATCAACAACGTGCGTACCGTCCGCGGCCCGCAGTTTGCGGAAGATGCCGGCCCCATGGCACACCCGATCCGCCCGGATGTGGTGATCGAGATGAACAATTTCTACACCCTGACCGTCTACGAGAAGGGGTCGGAAGTGATCCGCATGATGCACACCCTGCTGGGGGAAGATGCCTTCCAGGCTGGTATGCGTCTCTACTTCGAGCGTCACGACGGCTCGGCCGCAACTTGTGATGATTTCGTGCAAGCGATGGAGGATGCTTCCGGTGTGGATCTCGGTCGTTTCCGTCGCTGGTACAGCCAGTCCGGCACCCCCGAGCTGACCGTGACCGACGAGTACGATGTTGCGAGCGGTGTTTACCGTCTGCATGTGAGCCAGCACACCCCGCCGACTCAGGATCAGCCGCAAAAGCTGCCGCTGCATATCCCCCTCGATATCGAGCTATATGACGAGCAGGGTGCCGTCATTGCGCTGCAGTATCAGGGCAAGGCCATCGGTAACGTGCTCGATGTGCTGGAAGCGGAGCAGACCTTCGAATTCGATCAAGTGCCCGTCAAACCGGTTCCTTCTCTGCTGCGGGACTTCTCTGCGCCGGTCAAGCTGCACTATGACTACAGCGACGAAGCGCTCGCCTTCCTGATGCGCTTTGCCCGCAACGAGTTTGCCCGCTGGGATGCGGCCCAGATGCTGATCAACAAAGCGGTCATCGACGGGGTGGCGCGGGTCCAGCACGGGCAGGGGGTTGAGCTCTCCCAAACCCTGCTGGCCGCCTTCGTCGCCATTCTGGACGACAGCGATCTCGATTTGGCCCTCAAGGCGGAGATCCTGGCGCTGCCCGGTGAAGCGACCCTGGCCGAGCTGTTCGAGGTGGCCGATATCGATGCCATCCATCAGGTGCGCGATGCGATCCACACCCGTCTTGCCGAGGCCTTTGGTGCGCGCTTGGCGGCGACCTATCAGAGTCTGCGTCTGAGCGGCTATCAGGTGGTGCATGCCGACATGGCCAAACGGGCCCTCAAAGGGGTAGTGCTCGGCTATCTGGCGGCGCTGGATGTGGAGCATGCCGATGCGCTGGTGCGCGAGCAGTATGCAACTGCCGACAACATGACCGACACCCTGGCGGCGCTGCAGGTAGCCAACGGCTATCTGTTGCCATGCCGCGCTGCGCTGCTGGCCGACTTTGAAGGCAAGTGGGCCAAGGATGGACTGGTGCTGGACAACTGGCTGCGGCTGATTGGCAGCAAACCGGCTGCCGATGTACTCAGCGAAGTGAAACAGGCGATGAATCACCCCACTTTCAGTATTCGCAATCCGAACCGGCTGCGGGCGCTGATCGGCAGCTTCGCCATGAGCAATCAGGTGCAGTTCCATGCGGTGGATGGCAGCGGTTACCGCTTCCTGACCGATCTGCTGATCGAGCTCAACGAGGTCAATCCGCAGGTGGCCTCCCGCCTTATCACTCCGCTTATCCAGTTCAAGCGATTGGATGAGGCGCGCAAGGCCCTGATCCGCGCCGAGCTGACCCGTCTTGCCAACCTTGAGGGGCTGGCACGGGATCTGTTCGAGAAGGTCAGCAAGGCGCTGCAGCAGTAAGTGTCGACGGGGCAGGGGCGTGAATGCGCCTGCCCCCATTGTGTGATTTGTCGTGTGATCAGGAGCAAGCGTGAAGCAGTTTACTTTTCGGCTCTCATTGAATAGCGATGAGGTGATGCTGATGTATCAGGGCCATGCCAGACGGCTGGTGGTGCGCAGCGAACAGGGATTGACCCTGGAACTTGGCATAGAAAAAATACGGCCCTTTGTCGCCATCAATGGTGTGCATGGCTACTTTCGGCTCAAAACCCAGGACGATTACCGCTTTATCAGTCTCGAACGCATAAATTAACAAAAATCGAACAGATTACCGACTGTTTATCTGCTTTGCGTCACTATCTATCCGGTAAACTGGCACAAAGGTAGTGGGAATTTCTGTATTTTTGGTTATTTGCAAAATTTCTCACAGTTTAAGCCGTGATCTGCACCTTGTTTTTAACATCTCGTTAGCACCTTTCCTCGCCTTCCCTTATCTAAGCCATTACACTTCGCAACAACTCTGCACCAGCGGGTAACCAGGGTGGTTGCCTCTGCGTCGGTGGTTAATGTCGTCCGATAAGGAATATAAAAATGGCATTGAAAGACGCCCCTACCTCAGTTCTGCTCGAAAACGTTCTCAGCTTGATCCATCAGAAGTTGCCCAAAAACAGCGCCTCTCTGGTCGAGCGCTTCGTTGCCAAGTTCTACGGCAACATGGCGAGCTCCGACCTGTACGATCGCAATGACAGCGACCTCTACGGCGCGGCCCTGAGCCTGTGGAATGCCCTCAATCAGCGCAGCGGTACCGATCCCTACATCCGGGTCTACAACCCCGAGCTGACCCGTCACGGCTGGCAATCGCCCCATACCATCGTCGAGGTGATCCTGCAGGACTCCCCCTTCCTGGTCGACTCCATCCGGATGGCGCTCAAGCGACTCAATATCACCGCCCACATGATGCTGCACCAACCGTTGCACCTCATTCGTGGAGCGGATGGCAAGATTGACGCCATTCTGGAACTCGACAACACCGACGGGCAGACCTCGGTTGAAACGGCATTCCTTATCGAGATCGATCACCTCACCAGCGAGGAGCAGATGGCCGCGCTGGCTGCCGAGCTCAACTCCGTGGCCGGTGAAGTGGCGCTGGCAGTCGGCGACTGGCAGCCCATGCTGGCCAAGCTCAATGAGATCATCGACGAACTGCCCAAGCGCAAGCACCCGGTTAGCAAGGAGGAGGTGGCCTCCTGCGTTGCTTTCCTTAAATGGGTGGCTGCCCACAACTTTACCCTGATGGGCTATCGTCGTTACGACGTCAAGGCAGTGGAGGGGGATCACGAGATCCTGCCGCAGGCGAGCTCCAGCCTTGGGCTGATGAAAAACTCCATCAAGGAGGTAGGTCAGCGTCTTGGCAACATGCCGGCCAGCGCCCGTCACGCCGCCCTGAGCTCTGACCTGCTGATCCTCACCAAATCCAACAGCAAGTCCCGGGTGCACCGTCCGGCTTATGTGGATTACATCGGCATCAAGCGCTTTGACGAGCATGGCAAGGTGATTGGGGAAGATCGCTTCATCGGCCTCTACGCCTCTTCCATCTACAACACCAGCGCGACCCAGATCCCGCTCATCAGCCATCGTCTCGAACGCATCATGGCTGCCTCCGGTCACGAGAAGGGCTCCCACGCCTACAAGGCGCTGCTCAACGTGCTGGAAACCTATCCCCGTGACGAGCTGATCCAGGCCCGTGAAGAGGAACTACTGGCTACCGGCCTTGGCGTGCTGGAGATGCAGGAGCGTGACATGTTGCGGCTGTTCGTGCGCCGCGACGTGTATGGCCGTTTCTTCTCCTGCATGGTCTATGTCACCAAGGAGCGCTACAACACGGCGCTGCGGATCAAGATCCAGCAAATTTTGCAGAAATATTTTGGCAGCAACGAAGAGGTGGAGTTCAACGTCTACTTCACCGAAGGCGTGCTGGCGCGGACCCACTACATAGTGCGGGTCAATAACAACAACGTGGATGTGGATGTGAACGAAGTACAGAACAACCTGATTGAAGCGGCCCGCAGCTGGGACGATCGACTCGACTCCGTGCTGCTTTCCCACTATGGCGAGGCCCGTGGCAACGAGCTGCGCCGCCGTTTCAGCACCGCATTCCCCCGTGCTTACAAGGAAGATGTGCTGCCTGGCTCGGCCGTGGCCGATATCATGGCGCTTGATAACCTGAGCGAAGCCGAGCCGCTGGGCATGCTGTTCTACCGCGCGCAGGAGGAGGAGAACGACCGTCGGGTACGGCTCAAGCTGTTCCATCGCACCGAACCCATTCACCTTTCAGACGTGTTGCCGATGCTGGAGAACATGGGACTGCGGGTGATCGGCGAGACCCCGTATCAGGTACGCACTCCGGGTGGCGATCTGTTCTGGATCCTCGACTTCTCCATGTTGCTGCACGGCGAACAGCCCTTTGATCTGGCCCAGAGTCAGCAACGCTTCCAGCAAGCCTTTGCCGCCATCTGGAACAAGCAGCTGGAAGATGACGGCTTCAACCGGCTGGTATTGGGGGCGGGTCTCACCGGCCGTCAGGTCTCGGTGCTGCGCGCCTATGCCAAATACATGCGCCAGACCGGCGTCTCCTTCAGCCAGTCCTATATCGAAGAGACTCTGACCCGCTACCCGGATATTGCCAAACTGCTGTTCACCCTGTTCGAACTGCGCCTGGATCCTGCCGGCAAGCAGGATGCCAAAGCAGAAGCCAAGTTGCACGAGGAGCTTGCCGCCAAGCTGGATCAGGTGGCCAACCTGGACGACGATCGCATCATTCGCCGCTATGTGGAGATGATCGACGCTACCCTGCGCACCAACTACTACCAGCTGGACAAGGCGGGCAACATCAAGCCCTACATCTCCTTCAAACTGGCTCCCTCCAGCATTACCGACATGCCGCTGCCGCTGCCGAAATTCGAGATCTTCGTCTACTCGCCGCGGGTGGAAGGGGGGCATCTGCGCTGGGGCAAGGTCGCCCGTGGCGGCCTGCGCTGGTCCGATCGCAAAGAGGACTTCCGCACCGAAGTACTGGGTCTGGTGAAAGCCCAACAGGTGAAGAACACCGTCATCGTGCCGGTGGGGGCCAAGGGCGGTTTCTACTGCAAACAGATGCCGGTGGGGGCGCCCCGTGCCATCATCCAGGAGGAAGGCAAGGCCTGTTATCGCCTGTTTATCCGCGGCCTACTCGATGTGACTGACAACATCATCGGCGGCGAGGTGATCCCGCCCAAATCCGTGGTGCGCCACGATGAGGATGACTACTACCTGGTGGTCGCCGCCGACAAGGGGACCGCCACTTTCTCGGATATTGCCAACGAAATAAGCCTCGAATACGGCCACTGGCTCGGCGATGCATTCGCTTCCGGCGGCTCGGTCGGTTACGACCACAAGAAGATGGGCATCACCGCCCGTGGCGCCTGGGAGTCGGTCAAGCGCCATTTTCGCGAGATTGGCGTCAACTGCCAGACCACCGACTTCACTTGCGTGGGGATTGGGGACATGGCCGGCGACGTGTTCGGCAACGGCATGCTGCTCTCCGAGCACACCCGGCTGGTGGGCGCGTTCAACCACATGCACATCTTCGTTGACCCGACCCCGGATGCGGCCAAGAGTTTTGTCGAGCGCCAGCGCCTGTTCGATCTGCCGGGTTCCAGCTGGGATGACTACAACCGCGAGCTGATATCACAAGGGGGCGGCATCTTCCTGCGCTCGGCCAAGTCCATCAAGCTGAGCCCCGAGATGCAGACACTGCTCGGCACTGACAAGGCCAGCATGGCGCCGAACGAGCTGATCAAGGCGCTGCTCTGCCTCAATGTCGATCTGCTGTGGAACGGCGGCATCGGCACCTATGTGAAGAGCGCTCGCGAGAGCGATGGGGAAGTGGGCGATCGCAGCAACGACGCACTGCGGGTCAATGGCCGCGATTTGCGGGCCCGCATCGTGGGCGAGGGGGGTAACCTGGGCTTTACCCAGCTCGGTCGGGTGGAGTACGCCAGTCAGGGCGGTCGCATCAATACCGATTTTACCGACAACGTCGGCGGGGTGGACTGCTCTGATAACGAGGTGAACATCAAGATCCTGCTGAACCAGTTGGTGGCCGCAGGGGATCTGACCCTCAAGCAACGTAACCAGATGCTGTATGAGATGACCGACGACGTGGCGCAGATCGTGATCACCAACGCCTATCGCCAGTCCCAGTCCATCTCGGTCACCAGCTTCCGCGGCTCTGAACAACTGAAAGAGCAACAGCGCTTTATTCAGGGGCTGGAGCGGGAAGGCAAGCTCGATCGTGCGCTCGAGTTCCTCCCCTCTGACGAGGAGCTCTCCGAACGGATGGCGGCAGGGCAGGGGCTGACCCGCCCCGAACTGGCGGTGCTGGTGGCCTACGGCAAGATGGTGCTGAAAGAGCAGCTCAACTGCCCGGAAGTGACCGACGAGCCCTTCCTCGCCAACATGCTTGTCACCAGCTTCCCGGCCCAGGTGCAGCAGCAGTTTGGTGCCCAGCTGGCCGATCACCCGCTACGCGGTGAGATCATCGCTACCCGGGTGGCCAACATGCTGGTTAACGACATGGGGCTCAACTTCGCCAGCCGGATGAAGGACGAGACCGGTGCCTCGGTCGCCGAAGTGGCCTGTTGCTTCGCCATGGCCCGTGAAGTGTTTGGCATGAACCAGCTGTGGCGCGATATCGAAGAGTGCGACAACCTGGTGGATGCCCAGACTCAGCTCGAGCTGATGTTCTACAGCCGCCGCATCGTGCGCCGTGCCACCCGCTGGTTCCTGCGTGCCCGCAATCGCAGCTGGAGTATCAGCGAGAACATCGCCTTCTTCCGTCCGGCGTTCGAGACCTTGGGGAAGCACCTTTACGAGGTGATGGATGAGAGCGAAGTGGCCGAGCATCGTCAGGCTGTTGCCAAATGGATGGAGAAACAGGTGCCGGAAGCCATTGCCCGTCAGGTCGCCCATATGAGCAGCCTCTTCTCCAGCCTGGATCTGGCGCAGATTGCCGCGGAGCACAAGACCGATATCCTGCGCGCCGCCAATGTCTACTATCGCCTTGGTGCCAAACTGGATCTGCACTGGTTCCTCGACCAGATCAACCATCAGCCGGTCGGCAACCACTGGCAGGCGATGGCGCGAGCTTCCTTCCGCGAAGATCTTGACTGGCAGCAACGCAGTCTCACTTCTGTGGTACTGGAAGGGTGCAAAGATCAGGGAGAATGCGCTACCATACTGGCCGACTGGATTTCGGAGCATGAGCAACTCTTGTCCCGTTGGACCCACATGTTGGCCGACTTCAAGACCACCAGCACTCACGAGTTCGCCAAGTTCTCGGTGGCCTTGCGAGAGTTGAACCTGCTCCAGTTGAATTGTCGGGCACTTTAATTGCCAGATTAAGGCATGACACCGACATTACACCCAAAGCCCCGGCCAGTTGCCGGGGCTTTCTTTAAGGAGCAAAGATGTTGTACCCCATCGCCAGGCATTTCCTGTTCAAACTCAATCCGGAACAGGCTCACGATCTCTCCATGAAATATTTGCCCCGCCTTCTCGGTACGCCACTCGATTGTTTCTTCCGCCAGAATTTGCCGAAACGCCCCGTCACTGTCATGGGGCTTTCTTTTGCCAATCCGGTGGGATTGGCGGCAGGTCTGGATAAAGATGGTGAGTGCATTGATGCGCTTGGCGCCATGGGATTTGGCTTTATCGAGGTCGGTACCGTCACCCCCAGACCCCAGAGCGGCAATGACAAGCCGCGCCTGTTCCGGGTTATTCCGGCAGAGGGGATCATCAACCGGATGGGATTCAACAACAAGGGGGTGGATCATCTGGTGGCCAAGGTAAAAGAGGCCAAATATCAGGGGGTCATCGGCATCAATATCGGCAAGAACAAAGATACTCCCATCGAACAGGGCAAGGATGATTATCTGATCTGCATGGACAAGGTTTATGATCATGCCGGTTATATTGCCGTCAATATCTCTTCCCCCAACACCCCGGGTTTGCGTTCACTGCAATATGGCGAGGCGCTGGATGAATTGCTGGCCGCCCTCAAGGTGCGTCAGCAAGAGCTGGCCGCCCAATATAAAAAGTATGTGCCGCTGGCGGTTAAAATTGCCCCTGATTTAAGCCTTGAAGAAATAGATCAGGTGGCCGCGTCGCTGGTACGGAATGGTATTGATGGGGTTATCGCCACCAATACCACCCTCGAGCGCGAGATGATTTATGACATGCCCCACGCCGGTGAAGCGGGTGGCCTGAGTGGGCGTCCGCTGCAGCACAAGAGTACCGAGGTGATCCGTCATCTGGCCAAGGCGCTCAATGGTGCTCTGCCAATTATCGGGGTGGGTGGTATTGATAGTGCCATGGCCGCCCGTGAAAAATTGGCCGCCGGTGCCAGTCTGGTACAAATTTATAGCGGCTTTATTTATAAAGGACCGGGGTTGGTCAAAGAGATTGTGACCAATATTTAAGAAATAGATGGCGGAGCCCTTTATTTGACGTTGCTGATTTCCTGCATATGGAATAAAGTCAACTGGTAATTATCAAGTAAGGGCTCCAACATGTTTATCCAACCGACCGATAGCTGGCAATGGCACTATGATGCCCAGAGTGACCGTCTGATGTTGGACCTGTCTGATAACATGTTATTTGCGACCGAGTATAAAGGGCGGCAATTGGTACCCAGCTCGTTTACGACCCAACCTTTTTGTGTCGATGATGCCGCCCTCTATTATCAGTTGATGGATAAAGCAGCCGAACTTGAGTGGAGTATTCCCCATCAGGTTCAGTTGGTGCTTAATGCTATCGCGGTCAGTCGCTTTTATAAACCTCTGATGCCGCAAAGCTGGTTTTTTAGTGAACAGCATCCTCAAGTGATCCCGCAAAACGGTGATCTGGTCCTGATGAATACACCTCATGGCAACGGCGAATTTATGGTCATTGAGGCAGGGGATCAGGCTAGCGTCTGTTTGAACCTCACTGCCGATCTGGTATTGACCACCAGTAAAACCTTGCCGCGTTTCGGGGTGATCAAGGTGATGAATAACCGGATGAAACAACGTATTACCGTGACCGAGCAATATCGTCAGGTCAGTTGATATATTTTCATCAATCTTTTTATCTCTGTGATTACACCGCTGCCTGTTTTTACTGTGGTCACCTCAATAGTGCCTCGTTTCTGATACTTCATTTATCCGCGAACATCTTGCCCATTCTGATTGATCTTCATGGTTGTGAACCAGCCTCTATTGAGGCTTGTTACAGTCACTTGCACCTTGTGTTCTGACCCACGCAGTGTCTTGGTCTTCCGTGCTGCAAGCATGGTGCCTTCCTCTTGTTTCGTTCTGCTTGCGTAGTGCCTCCACCTCAGTGTCAACACATCACTCACTGCAGCGATTTTCTTCATACGACATTTTATGCTTGAAACGAGAGCTATTCTCACTTACATTTTGTTATAACATAACAAAATGGAGTTGCCATGAAGCCTCATATTCACCCGGATTATCGTTTGGTTCTGTTCCATGACACGGCGGCAGATGCCTTTTTCCTGGTCGGTTCAACCATCAAGAGCGATCGCCGCTATACGTGGCAAGATGGGAAGGAGTATCCCTATGTGTCGCTCGATGTTTCCAGCCAGTCGCACTCGTTTTATACCGGCAAGCAGAAGCAGGTATCGAGCGAGGGGAGTGTGGCCCGTTTCAACAAGCGCTTTGGCGCATTTTCAAGTAAGAAGGAGTCCTGAATGCAGGTCGTCTGTTCACTCAAATCCGCACGGGCGCGTCACCCCGATTGTCAGTTGGTACGCCGCCGCGGCAAATTGTTCGTGATTTGCAAAAGCAATCCCCGTTTCAAGGCTCGCATGAAGTGATTCGTTAAATGATGTCTGGCCCCATGATCTCGCCATCAGGTGATCATGGGGTCTTTTACCTTTATCGCCCCCTATCAATCTGTTTCCATCCTGCTGTTTGCGCCGACTTTTGCATGCTCCAGCCCGCCTGATGAGGTATAATGCGGCACTATTTTTATGGGTTCCCCGTGAGCGTGATGAAAGAATTTTTTGCAACCTGCCCCAAGGGGCTGGAAAACCTGTTGGCCGATGAGCTGACCAATCTTGGCGCAGAGCAGGTCCGTGAGACCGTGGCTGGCGTCCACTTCAAAGGCGAACTGGCGATTGGCTACAAGGCCTGCCTGTGGAGCCGTTTTGCCTCCCGCATCGTGCTGGTGCTCTCCGAATTCCAGATGAACGACGATCTGGATCTTTATCTGGGCGCCCACACCATTCCCTGGGAAGAGCACTTTTCCGGTACCTCTACCATCGCGGTGGACTTTACCGGTACCAACCCTGCCATTCGCAATACCCAATATGGCGCGCTGAAAATCAAGGATGCCATCGTCGACCGCTTCACCAAGCGCGGTCACGTGCGTCCGGACGTGGACAAAAAGTCGCCGGATATTCGCATCATGGCGCACCTGGGCAAAGGCAAGGCCAATATCACGCTGGACTTGTCAGGCCCGGCGTTGCATCAGCGTTTCTATCGTCAGGGCACAGGTGAAGCTCCGCTCAAAGAGAACCTGGCCTGCGCCATGATTGCCCGTAGCGGCTGGGCCGGTGAGCCCATGATGGACCCTATGTGTGGCTCCGGTACTCTGCTGATTGAAGCGGCCTTTATCGCCGCCGACATGGCGCCGGCGCTGCGTCGCGAGCGCTTCGGTTTCGATCGCTGGCTGCAGCACGATAGCGAGCTGTGGCAAAGCTTGATGATGGAAGCGCAAGTGCGAGCCAAACGCGGCATGCAGCGCTGCGAAGTAAAACTGTTTGGTTGCGATGCCGACCAGCGTGTGCTGCTCAAAGCCCGTGATAACGCCAAAGCGGCCGGTGTGGCCCACCTCATCACCTTCAAGCAAGCCGATGTCACCAAGCTGGAAAACCCACTGCCGATGCCGACTGTGGAAGGGGAGGCTCGCCAGGTCGGCATGCTGATCTCCAACCCGCCTTACGGCGAGCGTCTTGGCGAGTTCCCGGCGCTGCTGGAAGTACATCAGGCCCTTGGCGATGCTCTGCGTCGCAGCTTCCAGGGTTGGAAAGTCTCCATTCTTTCCGCATCGCCCGAGCTGCTCAGCTGTCTGCGCCTGCGCGCCGACAAGCAATATCGCCTGTTCAACGGCGCCCTCGAGTGTCAGCTGCGCAATTATCAAATCGCACTGGACTCCGTGGCTTCCCAAAAAGAGGTCGCACAGGACTTTGCCAACCGTCTGCGCAAGAATCTGAAAACCCTCGAGAAGTGGGCCAACAAAGAGGGCATTGATTGTTATCGCATCTACGATGCCGACTTGCCGGAATACAACGCCGCCATCGACCGCTATCAGGACTATCTGGTGGTGCAAGAGTATGCCGCGCCCAAGGACATCCCCGCCCAGAAGACCCGTCAGCGTCTGCTCGACATGGTTCAGGCCGCCATCAAGGTGACCGGGATGGACGGCGAGAAGGTGATCCTGAAGGTGCGCGAGCGTCAGGAAGGGAAACAGCAGTATCAGAAGCTCTCCGAAGAGCAGCACCGGATGGAAGTGCAGGAGTACGGTGCCAGGCTGTGGGTCAACCTCTACGACTATCTGGATACCGGCCTGTTCCTCGACCATCGTCAGACTCGCCGCATGCTGGGTCAGATGGCGAAGGGCAAGCGCTTCCTGAACCTGTTTGCCTACACCGGCAGTGCCACCGTGCACGCAGGTCTTGGCGGTGCCAGCGAGACCACCACAGTGGACATGTCCCACACCTACCTGAACTGGGCACAGGACAACATGCGTCTCAACTCGCTGGTGGGCCGTCAGCACAAGTTTGTGCAGGCAGATTGCCTGAAGTGGTTGTCTGAAGCCGATGAGCAGTACGACCTCATCTTCATCGATCCGCCCACCTTCTCCAACTCCAAGCGGATGGACGAGAGCTTCGACGTACAGCGCGATCACCTGTTGCTGATGCAGCACCTGAAGCGCCTGCTGGCAGCGGACGGCACTCTGGTCTTCTCCAACAACAAGCGTCACTTCAAGATGGATCTTGCCGGTCTCGAGGCCACTGGTCTCAAGGCCCAGAACATCACCCAGAAGACGCGACCGAAGGATTTCGAACGTAACCAGCACATCCACAACTGCTGGATCATCACCCATGCGCCGGAGCAAGGCGAGGCGTGATGCTGACCCTGTTTCATACCGACGGTTGCCACCTGTGCGAGCAGGCCTGGGCGCTGGTGGAGGAGGCCGGCCTTGCCGCCGCCACCCGCCAGTGCGACATCATGGACGATGAGCAGTGGTTGGCTGCCTATCGGGTGCGCATTCCGGTGCTGCGTGACGAGGCGGGCCGCGAGCTCGGCTGGCCCTTCACGCTGGTCGAGCTCAAAAGCTGGGCCGCCCGTCAGGGGTGAGAGTGATTTGACGATAAAACGGGGGCAGACCCAGTCTGCTGCCCGTTTTTTTCATATGAAATAAGGAACACACATGGCTCTTTTAACATTGCACGGCGCATGTCTGTCGTTCAGTGATTTCCCGCTGCTCGACAATGCCGAATTGACCATCGAGCGGGGCGAGCGCCTCTGTCTGGTTGGCCGCAACGGGGCGGGCAAGTCCACCCTGATGAAGGTCATTGCCAGCGAATTGCCGCTGGACGACGGGCGTCTGGTGTTGCAACAAGATTTGAAAGTGACCCGCCTTGAGCAGGATCCGCCTGCTTCCAGCGAGCTGACGGTGTTTGACTATGCCGCCGAAGGGCTGGCGGGGGTGGGGGAGCTGCTCAAGCAGTACCACCACATCTCCATGGAGCTGGCGAGCGATCCGTCAGACGCCAACATTCGCAAGATGAGCGAGTTGCAAGAGCAGCTCGATTATCAGAACGGCTGGCAGTTCGAGACCCGTATCAGTCAGGTGTTGACCCTGCTGGGGCTGGATCCCGATGTGACCCTCGACAGCCTCTCCGGTGGCTGGCTGCGCAAAGTGGCGCTGGCTCGTGCGCTGGCTTGCGATCCCGACTTGCTGCTGCTCGATGAGCCGACCAACCACCTGGATATCGAAGCCATCAACTGGCTGGAAGATTTCCTCAAGGATTTTCGCGGCGCTATCGTCTTTATCTCTCACGATCGGGAGTTCATCCACAAGCTGGCGACCCGGATCATCGATCTCGATCGCGGCGCCATCACCTCCTGGCCGGGTAACTACGACGAGTATCTGCAGGGGAAAGAGGAGTGGCTGCGGGTCGAAGAGCTGAAAAATGCAGAGTTCGACCGCAAACTGGCCCAGGAAGAGGTGTGGGTGCGTCAGGGTATCAAGGCTCGCCGTACCCGTAACGAAGGTCGGGTGCGCGCCCTTGAGGCAATGCGCATGGAACGCTCCCAGCGCCGCGAGCTGCAGGGCAAGGCCAAGCTGCAACTGGACGAGGTCAATCGCTCCGGCAAGCTGGTGTTCGAGACCGAAGGGCTGGGGCTGGATTTTGGCGATCGCACCCTGTTCAAGGGGCTCGATCTGCAGGTACTGCGCGGCGACAAGATTGCGCTCGTTGGCCCCAACGGATGCGGCAAGTCGACCCTGATCAAGCTGTTGCTGGGTCAGCTTGAGCCGACCTGTGGCACCGTCAAGGGGGGCACCAATCTGGAGGTGGCTTACTTCGATCAGTACCGCGAGCAGCTCGATCCCGAGCAGACAGTGGTGGACAACGTGGGGGAGGGTAAGCAGGAGGTGATGGTGCGTGGCCGCTCCCGTCACATTCTTGGTTACCTGCAGGACTTCCTGTTCGAGCCCAAGCGGGCCCGTACGCCGGTCAAGGCGCTCTCCGGTGGCGAGAAGAACCGGCTGCTGCTGGCCAAGCTGTTCCTCAAGCCGAGCAACCTGCTGATCCTCGATGAACCGACCAACGATCTGGATGTGGAAACCCTGGAACTGCTGGAAGAGCTGCTTTCCGACTACCCCGGCACCCTGCTGCTGGTCAGTCACGATCGTCGCTTCATCGACAACACAGTGACCGGCTGCTGGCTGTTTGAAGGGGATGGCCGCATCAGCGATTACGTGGGTGGTTACGCCGACATGATGGCGACCCGTGAGCAGCAGCGTGCTCAGCAACAGGCCAAGAGCACATTGGTGAAGGCGCCCGAGCCGGTCGTTGCCGCCGCGCCAGAAGCGCCGAAGAAAAGCAAGAAGCTCTCCTACAAGCTGCAGCTTGAACTGGAAGGGTTGCCTGCTCGTCTTGAGCAGCTGGAAGCCGAGCTGGATGCGCTGCAAAGCGAGATCAACCAGCCAGGGTTCTTCTCGCTGCCGGCAGATAAAACCCAGCCGAAACTCGATGCGCTCAATGCCGCTGAAGCCGCGCTGGAGCAGGCATTTGCTCGCTGGGAAGAGCTGGAAGGACTCAAAAATCAGGAGTAAGTTCCCTGTAATTAAAACTTAATCCAGTTCAGTGCCTTGTGTCACATAGCCCGGTTAGGGTGGAAGTTTTTGTTTGACCGAGTGCGCTCGCAGGAGTAAAGATGAAAGCGACCGATGTAGAATTGGTCGCTTTTTTTGTTCCACGAAGAGGGTCGTAGATGATGAAGAGACAGAAGCGGGACCGTCTGGAAAGAGCTCGTGCTCGTGGTTATCAGGCTGGCGTGGTCGGCAAACAGAAAGAAGCGTGTCCGTATCAATGCCTGGATGCCCGAGGGCATTGGCTTGGTGGTTGGCGTGACGCCATGGAAGGGCGGGGCTCAGGCCTCTTCATGAAGTAGCAGGTACTTCATCACTCATTACAAAAGGAAAGGGGCCGTTGTGGCCCCTTTGCGTTAATGCTGTTTTACCACCAATCAGAGAGATCAGAATGCGGTGGTATCTTTGAACAGGCCCACTTTCAGGTCGGTGGCGCTGTAGATCGGACGGCCGTCAACTTCGACCACACCATCAGCAATTCCCATCACCAGCTTGCGGTTGATGACGCGCTTGAAGGTGATCTTGTAGGTCACTTTCTTGGCAGTCGGCAGGATCTGGCCGGTGAATTTCACTTCACCTACGCCCAGAGCACGACCCTTGCCGGGGCCGCCTTTCCAACCCAGGAAGAAGCCAACCAGCTGCCACATGGCGTCCAGACCGAGACAGCCAGGCATCACAGGATCACCCGGGAAGTGGCAATCGAAGAACCAGAGATCCGGAGTAATGTCGAGCTCAGCCAGGATCTCGCCCTTGCCGTGTTCGCCGCCGTTGTCATTGATCTTGACGATGCGGTCCATCATCAACATGTTGGGGGCAGGCAGCTGACTGTTACCCTCACCAAACAGTTCGCCACGGCTGCAAGCCAGCAGCTCTTCACGGGTAAAAGAGTTCTTGCCCTGTTCGCACAGGGAAAGGCGGGCTTCCATGGTGGTATTGTCTACGGTCACGCGGTATTTCCTTCAAATGGGTCAAAGCCGGGCCAATTTAGCTTACAGTTGTTCGCTAAACAACTCCGATCACTTCATCAGCGGCCAAACAGGCGCCCCAGCAGGGATTGCAGCAGTCCGACTTTGGCAGTGGAGCCGTTCAACTCGTCCAACCGCTCCTGAATACGGCCAAACAGGGTATCGGGCATATCAGGCTCACCGGCGACACAGCCTGTGAGCAACTCGATGGCCTCTTCCACATGATCCACCGGGTGGATGTGGAACTGGCCTGCTTCAACCGCTGCAATCACCTCGTCAGAGAGGTTCAGCTGCTGGATGTTGGTGCCCGGCAAAATGATCCCTTGCTTGCCGGTGATGCCGTGGATTTTGCACACCCGGAAGAAGCCTTCAATCTTCTCGTTGACGCCACCAACGGCTTGCACATTGCCAAACTGATCGACCGCACCGGTCACGGCGAAGTGCTGATAGATAGGCTGGCGGGCGAGGGCAGAGAGCAGGGCACACAAGCCGGTCAGTGAGGCACTGTCGCCATCAATTTCGTGGTAAGACTGCTCGAACACCAGATTGGCCGACAGGGGGGAGGGGTTCTCTGCACCAAATTTGTTGGAGAGATAGCCGTGGATAATCATCATCGCCTTGGCGTGGATATGACCGGCCAGCTCCGCTTTGCGCTCGATATCCGCCACATCGCCATCACCAAGGTGTACGGTCGCGGTGAGGCGCACCGGCTCGCCGAAGTCATAAGGGTGACCGGCGACCTGAATGACAGACAGGCCGTTGATCTGGCCAATCTCTTCGCCATCGGTTTGCAGCAGGATCTGGCCGTCGATAACTCCCTGATCTGACTGCTCAACCAGATAGTTGAGGCGGTAATCCTGCTCTTCCAGTGCGCCGCGAATATGCTCGTCGGTGACCACCTCGGATCCCAGCTCCCGGGCCAGACTGTCAGCCATCCGCATGATGGCGGAGAGTTGAACTTCGGAGAGCGACAACCACTCCTGATGGTCACAGAGGCGGCTGGCATGACGACAAAGGGCGGCGAGGGCGGCTGGCGTGAAGTCCAGCAGACTCCAACGCTGGCGCAGCCAAGCCAGGTACTGCAGAAATTCCTGCAGATCCTCTTCAATATTCACCTCTGACACCAGATCCGCGCGCAGGAAGATGCGTTCGGACATATCCCGATCCAGCATCTGGAACTCGGCCACGTCGAGTCGGTCACCCACCAGGATCAGCTTGAGCTTGATGGGGGTCGCTTCAGGCGCGAAGAAGGGGGTCAGAGTTTTCCCTTCCTGATAGGCGTTCCAGTCCAGCTCACCTTTTTGCATGGCATTTTTCAGTTTGAACCAGAGATGAGGCTGATCCAGCAGCTCATCCAGTTGCAAAATGAGGTAACCGCCGTTGGCTTCGCGCAGCAAGCCGGGCTCCAACAGGTGCTGGTTGGCATACACAGAGCCTTGCTCGGTCTGGTAGTTGATGGAGCCAAACAGGGTATCCCAGTTGAGATCACGGCCATAAATTACCGGCGCTTCCTGCGCTTCGTGGTGGATCAGCAGGTTGATCAGAATAGGGTGCTGGAACTCCAGACCCAATGCCACGTGAGCCGCCAGATCGGAGAGGAAATCATCGATTTTCGGATCATTGTTCTGCTTGCGCATGATGCGGGTCACGATGCGTTCGGCATCGAGATGGTGGCTCAACAGCTTGAGCAGCTCGCCAACCATTTCGCAAAACTCAACGCCGGTGCCCGGTTGCAGGCGCAGCCAGATAGGCTTGTAGGGGTTGTTCAGATTCTCGGTGTAGCAGAGATCAAACAGGTCACCATCCTTGCCATTGGAGTCGGCAATCAGCGTCTGGCAAACGCCTTCGTAATCTGCGCCGGGGAACCCGTTGAGCAGCATGACCGGACAGTCACCATCAAAACTGGCAAGACGCTTGATGCCGGAAATGGCTCTGGGTTGCAGCGCTGCAAAGGGGATAGGTTCAAGCTCGCTAAGCTTGGGGAACTGTTCAATCGCAAAAGCGGGTTTTAATTGTTCTGATGTTAATTCAGCCACTTAAGACATCCGGTCGAAGATAGGAGCAATTGTTGCCATTATACACAGTTCAATAAGTGGTGACAGGAAACAAGATATTCAATTTAACATAATATACATTATGCGCAATGACGGGTGTAGGAGGACGGAATGAAGAGAA